>CAZJCH010000195.1:0-227 GCA_964544005.1 uncultured Papillibacter sp. | reverse complement strand
GCCGTTTCCCGTTTTCGCCGAAATTTCAACGATATCGGCGCCGCGGGGGTGCGAGACACTCATATCGAGGTCGCATTTATTAAATGCCTCAATGCGCGGTGTCGACTCTGCGCCCAGCTCCAGTATCAGCTCGTCCACCACCTGCGCTTGCTGGATCCACAGCTGGTTTGATGCGTCTATGACATGGATGAGGAGATCAGCGTACGTCAGCTCCTCCAGCGTCGCCT
>CAZJCH010000194.1:0-5351 GCA_964544005.1 uncultured Papillibacter sp. | reverse complement strand
TTGTCACGAGACGGTTGTCACGAGACGGTTGTCTCGTTGAGACGGTTTCCATGCTAGCTAGGTGTTGCTGCTGTTGTATTGGTTATTAATTGTCGCAAAGCCCGAATTTTCGGCCTTGATTTCGTAATCCGCAATCATCTTTTTGACCATATTACCGCCGATCTGTCCGGCGTCCTTCGATTTGATGTCGCCGTTATAGCCCTCGTTCAGCTGGACGCCGACTTCGCCCGCCGTCTCGTACTTCAGGCGGTCAAGGGCGGCGCGCGCCTTAGGGTGCAGTATCCTGTTGTTTCTGGCCATCTGTCACAGCTCCTTTATTTCATACGCAATAGCTTCGCGCGTACGACGTTATTATGATGCCCCGCGCATAAAAAATAATGTGAAGCAAATACTATATGTTTCAGAGTTATTTAGCTGCGGTACAAATATTTGGCTCAATATCTATTTTTCATAGCGGGATGTGAGGCTGCTTGTGGTCATTGCTGTTTTAACGGTTACCCTGCGCGCGTCCTGGGTGCATTCGCTCAAGGAAAAGCGCAGCGCGCTCAAAAGCCTGATGGCAAAAATAAGGAATAAGTTCAATGTCTCCGTGGCCGAGACGAACGCGCAGGACGCGCATCAGACGCTCGTCCTCACTGTCGCCGCCGTGGCCGCGGACCGGCCGCAGGCCGACAGCATCAAGGAGAATATTCAGCGGTTCATCGAAGAAAACACAGACGCGGAGGTTATTGGCGTTGAAGCGGAATTGCGATAACGCAAGCGGCCGGTCTTATCAGCGTGAGATATTCGTTGCGTTGGGCGAAACGTTTTTATTTCGTTTTCGAGCGACTCGCCCAGCTTTATTTCGCAGTTTTCCATCGCGTCCCGTTTCCTGCGCGCATAGCGCTGCGCTTCACTGCCGGCGTGCTGCCAGACGGCGGCGTTTCGGTTTATCCAGTCAAGATCGGGATTTGCGCTCGGGTTGATATAGTCGCTACCGGACAAAATTACTGCTCCTCTCTTGAAAAGACGGCTTATCAGGTGCTGTGATAAGCCGTCTTTTTGTCATTCATTGTTTACTGGCCGCCGGCCGCGCTGTTCTCGTAGGACTGGATCATCTTTTTGACCATGTTGCCGCCGATGTTGCCGGCGTCCTTTGATTTAATGTCACCGTTGTAGCCCTGTTTGAGCTGGACGCCAACTTCACCCGCCGTCTCCATCTTGAGCCGGTCGAGAGCGGCGCGGGCGTTCGGATTTAATAGTTGATTGTTTCTGGCCATCACTCGGTCTCCTTTTACATCGAATTCTTTTCACGATCTGTGTGCCTGACGATTTTATTATGCGCAGCGCATAAAGAAATACTCGATGCAAATAATATATGTTTCGATTAAAATTTACTGCGCGCCGAAATTTTTCAATAAATTTTTCAAGGCTTTTCCTATCATTTTTTCATTGCTCGTGATAAAATTCAATCAATGAGGAATAATTTAACGACAGGAGCTGATTACTTAATGACAGTCATGAACAGTGAAGGCGAATATGGCAAGTATTTTATTACGGAGCTCAACGCGCCGGAATTCCCGCCGGAATTTCTCGAAAGATATAAGAAATTCGGCAGGCGCGTCCTGTGGATGGACGGGAACCTGATCCCCGGTGCGTTCCAGATGAACGTCTCGTGGTATCATTCCGCCGTGGACGAGCCGCTCTTTCAAGAGCACGTCCACCCTAACGACGAGATGGTCGGCTTTTTCGGCGGCGATCCGGAGAATCCAAATGAGCTCAACGGCATCATCGAGTGTGCCATCGACGGCGAAAACCACCGCATCACCAAAAGCTGCATGATCTTCATCCCCGGTGGGGTCAAGCATCTGCCGCTCCGGCTGATCCGTGTCGACAAGCCGATACTCCATTGCTCCATCTGCCTGGCGGAGAGCTACATCAGCACCGACGCAGAGGGAAAAGGAATATACGACAAGTAAACAATAATAGAGAGAGCGCCTCGGTAACGGGGCGTTTTTTTATCTTAAAATGCCGCTGCTGCCGATGAGGCGGACAGCGTCGCGCAGGGTGTCCTCATCCTGGACGAGGGCCAGGCGGACATACCCTTCACCCTCCTGCCCGAAGGCGGAGCCCGGTGTGACAAGGACGCCCGATTTGTCCAGCAGCGCTTTGACAAACGCTTCGCTGCTTTCAAAGCCCTCGGGGATCCCGGCCCAGACAAACATTGTCGCCGGAGGCTTCTCCATGGGCCAGCCGATAGAACAAAGCCCTTCCACCAAAACGTCCCGCCGGCGCTCATAGGCACAGCGCGTCGTGACGACGCAGTCCTGGGGGCCGCTCAAAGCCGCGACAGCCGCCTTTTGTATGGGCAGGAACATGCCGTAATCGAGATTTGACTTGAGGGATTTCAGCATTGATATGATCTTGCTGTTGCCCAGCGCGAAGCCGATGCGCGCGCCGGCCAGCCCGTAGGTTTTTGAAAGGGAGTTGAACTCCACGCCGACGTCCTTGGCGCCCTCGTATTGCAGAAAGCTGCCGCAGGTCCGCCCGTCAAACACCAGCTCGCTGTAGGCGTTGTCATGCAGGACGGCGATATCGTACCTTTTCGCGAAAGCGACGAGCTTTTCGTAAAAAGAAGCCGGCGCAAGGCTTGTGACGGGATTGTTGGGGTAGGAGACGATCATGAATTTTGCTCTTTTCGCCACGCCCTCCGGTATGGCGTCCAAATCGACGAGCCAGCCGTTTTCCGGCCTTTGGGGCATTTTATAGAGCACGGCGCCGGCCAGGACGGGTCCGTCCGAAAAAATCGGGTAGCCGGGGTCCTGGACAAGCACGGTATCGCCGGCGTCAATAATGGACAGCGCGATATGCGCGAGGCCATCCTGGGAGCCTAAAAGCGACGTCAGCTCCGTCCCGGGGTCAATGTCCACGCCGAACCGCCTCTTGTACCACGCCGCAACCGTATCCTGCAGCTCCTTAGTGTCGCTGAGCGCGTATATGTAATTGCCGAGGTCCGAGGCGCTTTCCAATAGGGCGTCCACAATATGCCGCGCCGGCGGGATGTTCGGCGTCCCCACGCTTAAATCAATGACGCGTTTGCCGGTCCTGAGCCGTTCGTCCCGCATCTGAGCCAGCACTGAAAAAATCCCGGGCTTAAAATATTCCATTCTTTTGGAGAATTCCACTTAAAAACCACTTCCAATTGTTGATTTGCACCTGTTTCGTCCCAATAATAGCACATAAATGACCGCATTTTAAGCTGTTTTCGTCCTGTTTTTACCCTGAAATTTGTTACAGAAATATTAATAGTTATGCGAAAGTGTTAAATCTCTGACAGCTCCGTGGCCGCAAAGCACTGCAACGACTAGACTTTTGATTTCTTTGTGCAATTTGACATATACGCTATATATTTTTTCGCGTTTTTGCGGTCTTATGTGGCAGGATATTTCATTTTCACCAAGCCCATTATACCACACGAACCCCCGATTTTGCGTTACACGCAAATCGATTTAACAAAAATTTATCAATTTTATGTAGGACCACCCCGTCCGGCCTTTGGCCGGCCACCCCTCAATAGCGACGTCCCGTCGCTTAGGGAGGGGAATTATTTTTTGTCGCCGTCAGTTGGTGCGCTACGCGCAGGCAGCGGGTGCGGCGTGACGCGGCACAGGCACCCCTTTTCGCGCCTGCGGGCGGGGCCCCCCTTTCGTCACGGCTTGCGCCGTGCCACTTCCCCCAAGGGGGCAGTAATCCGAGGGGCCTTTAGGAGTGAAATATGTCATGCGGGAGGACGTAAACGGGCGGCGGTGGGCCGGCGTTGTCTTATCCGTTCTCAATGTAATACTCCTCCGCCGCCTGCTGGGCACTGATCAGTATCTCCTGCGCCCGGGCGTAATCCCCTTCTTCCGCGCACTCGATCGCGTCGGTAAGACCGTTGAATAAAATCTTGTAAAGCTTCTCGTAATCCGGCATAGCGGGCCTCCTGTATGTTCTCAATGAGGTGTTGGCCGAGGGGCTGCGGGGTGGGGTTGCGGCGTATCCTGTTGGTGAGGACGGCGGGAGCAAGCCCCCGCCCTACGCGCAGACAGCTGGTGCGGCGTGACGCGGCACAAGTGCGAGTACGCCGCCTGCGGGCGGGCACTCCTTTCGTCCCGAGACTTTGAAAAAGTCTCGTGCCACTTCCCTCAAGAGGGAAGCTTTTGGCAGCCCCTCGGGTTCCTCATCGAGAAATAACAAATGCGGTGTAGGACGTATCTGACGTGCTATCCGTCAAGTGGACAGTAGGAATAAATAAAAATTGATTAATGAAGATCGCCGGTCATGGGAATAGCGATTTTCTTATGCAGCCATGAGCTGCCTGTAGACCTCCATCGGTGCCAATGTGAACAATCTACGCTGGTATCTATGGTTGTTGTAGTAATCGATGAAATCCATGATAAGCTGAACCAATTCTTCGCGGCTGGTGAACTTTCTGCCGTAGTATTTTTCGCGCTTGATGATGCCCCAGAAGCCCTCCATGGGTCCGTTGTCGATACAATGGCCTACTCTCGACATGCTCTGCGTCATACCTGCATCTGCAAGCTTTCCATGGAACACCCTGTTGGTGTACTGGTATCCTCTGTCGGAATGAAACAGCGGATGAGCCTCCGGATTGGCGGCAACAGCGGCGTCAAATGTGTCGAATACGAGCACGTTGTCATTATGGTTGCTGATGGCGAAGGACACGATGCGCCGGTCACACAGATCCAGTATAGCGCTAAGGTATAATTTACGGGTCTCGTTGCCTAGCACATATTTGAACTCGGTAACGTCCGTCAGCCACTTCTCATTCGGCAAGCCGGCATAGAAATTCCTGTTCAATATGTTCTCAGCGACGAACTCCGGCGACGACGCGGGTTTCGTGCAGCCCTGGCTCTTAAACTTGACCGTGGACTGGATACCAAGAGTTCGCATAATATGCAAGACTCGCTTGTCGCTTACATGAATTCCGTAGTCTCTGTCCAGATGGTCCCGCATCTGACGGTAGCCATATTCCGGATTACTCTTATGTACATCCTCTATCTTCTCCGCTATGGCCTCGTTTTCAAGCTCGTGGTTGCTCTTAGGATGCCGCAGCCACTTGTAGTAGGCAGATTTCGCAAAACTAATGATAAGTCATTCGAGTGATGACAGAGAACTAATTGATGAGTTAGAAAAGGTAATTCATTTTTGTGGTTTTAGTAAAGAAGAAGTCTTATATACGAGTTCTAAGTATTATGAATCAAGTTTTCAGGCGTATACTGATATATATGAATACCTTAAGGATTTCTTTGTTAATACGACAAGAAGAAATGATCTTGGAATTATATACGTTCTTAACGCGTCATTCGTAT
>CAZJCH010000193.1:0-5376 GCA_964544005.1 uncultured Papillibacter sp. | reverse complement strand
ATCCAGACGCATGCTGGCCGTCGCCTCAGGCCTCGCGGTGCCACTGGCGCCTGTGGCGTCTGGTACATTGCCGCTGTCGGAGACGGATTCCGGTTTGTTCATGCTGATCACTTCGCTTTCCTTATAATGCATGGACTGATAAAAGCGCGTGCCGGAGGGGTATAGCTTCACGTTCTTAAAACCGTTTTCCATCAGGATACGGGCGGCGTTGTAGGCCCGGACGCCGATGGCGCAGAAGGTAATGATCTCTTTTTCACGATCGAGCTCACCGAGCCTCTTGCGCAGCTGCCCGAGCGGTATCTGCGTGTATGCCGGGAGCGAAAAGGCCTGGAGCTCGATGTCCTCGCGCACATCAAGCGCGAGGATGCTTTTGTCCGTCAAATCAACATCCCAAGCGGAGAAGACAGCTTTGCCCGTCAGGACATTTTCCGCCGTGAAGCCCGCCATGTTGACGGGATCCTTCGCGGACGAGAAGGGCGGCGCGTACGCCAGCTCCAGAGATTTGAGGTCGTGAACCGAGCCGCCGAGGCGGATCGCTACTGCGATGGTGTCGATGCGCTTGTCGACGGCGTCGCCGCCCACGATCTGCGCGCCGTATATCTTTTTCCCGTCCATCCCAAAAATCAGCTTGAGATTCATCGGCACGGCGCCCGGGTAGTACGACGCGTGGGAGTTCTGCGAGATAATGACAGTCTCATAATCCTTGCCCTTAACAAGGCCTTTTTTTATCAGCGTTTTTTCGTTTGCGCCGGTGCTGGCCGCCGCCATGTCGAAAACCTTGGCGATGGACGTGCCCTGCGTACCCTCGTACCGTTCGAAAGCGGAACCGACGCGGTCGGCCGCTATATTGTCGGCGGCGATTCTACCCTGCTTGTTGGCCGGTCCCGCCAGCGGGATCATCGTTTGGCTCTTGTCGATGAAGTCCTCCACCTCGATGACGTCGCCGACAGCGTAAATATCCGGGTCGGAGGTCAGCATGGTGTCACTGACAACGATACCGCTCCGGGCGTTTGTGTCAAGGCCGGCCGCCTTTGCCAGCTCGCCGTTTGGGCGGACGCCAATGGAGAGGATCACGAGCTCCGCCGGGATTTTTTTGCCGCTCTTGAGCTTTACCGACACGTTTTCACCCGTATCCTCAAAGGAATCGACGCCGTCGCCCAGGTGCAAATCGACGCCCCTTGTCACAAGGTGCTCGTGTAAAAGCTGAGCCATCTCAAAATCCAGGGGCGCCATAACCTGGTCGAGCATCTCAATAACCGATACCTTCAGTCCTGCAAGCTGGAGGTTTTCCGCCATTTCAAGGCCGATAAAGCCGCCACCGACGACGACGGCGCTCCTGACGTTCTTTTCCTTAATAAATGAGCGGATCTGGTCGGTATCCGGCACTGTCCACAGCGTCATGATTCGCTTGGAGTCGATGCCCGGGATCGGCGGTCTCAAGGGTGACGAGCCGGTGGATAAAACGAGCGTGTCGTAGCTCTCCGTATAGATCTCGCCCGTTTCGAGTTTTTTAACGGTAACCGTCTTCCCCGCCCTGTCAATGGCGGTGACCTCCTGCTTGACGCGGACATCCGTATTATATTTCGCGCGCATGGCCTCCGGCTGCACCAGAATCAGCGCGTTCCTCTGCTTGATCACGTCGCCCACATGGTACGGCAGCCCGCAGTTGGCATAGGAGACATACTCCCCGCGCTCAAAAACGATGATCTCAGCATCCTCGTCCAGCCGCCTCAGCCGCGCCGCGCAGCTCGCACCCCCCGCGACACCGCCGACAATTAAAACTTTCTTTCCCATGAAACAACCCTCCGTTATTATTTTAACGATGATTTTATTCTATGTTTTTTTCTCTAAATAACAGTGACATTATCACGTTTTCACGTGTTTCTTGCGTTATTTGAGCGTTTTTGGTATCAAAATCAGGTGCTAAATTGTTACAATAATATTAATAATTATAAGAATTTGTTAACTGTGAAAATATTGCACAAACGCCAATCCATTGCTGTTGCAGTCTTTTCTCGTTGAAGCTCATTATGGTTTGTGCACTTTGTATATCGCTATATGTTTTTTTCTCGGCGATTGAGGCTGTCCTGTGGGTTTCTCAGGTATATTATAGCATACTTCTTGCGATACGCGCTGGATGTTTGTCTAACACTCGAGAGAAGTAAGAAAAAATATAAAAAGAAGGGCGCCCCGTCAAAGATTGGTAGCGCCCTTTTCATTGTCTATGGTGTTCCGCTTTTTCCTACGGCGGAGGCTGCGGCGATCAGGAGGGCTTTGCGTCTTCGTTCGGCGCTGATGTAGTCGATCACGAGGGCAAGGACAAGGATGACGCCTGTGGCGAAAACGATCCAGTAGCTTTGAACACCTAAAACGTACAGCATGTTTTCGAAGATATTCAGGAGCAGGAGCGCGGCAAACGCGCCGCCGATGCTGCCGGCGCCGCCGAAGAAGGAGACGCCGCCGAGAATCGCGGCCGATATAACCCTGAAATCGAGGCCGGAGGTGACGAGTGCCGTTGGGCTGGCAAGCTGATACTGGGCCGTGAAGAGGAGGCCGCCGATGGCCGCGAGTATGCTGTTATTAACGAACAGGAACAATCGCATCTTATTCGGATTCAGCCCTGACAGGCGCGCTGCGTTCGGATTACCACCGCACATGAAGACGTTTCGCCCGAAAGTCGTTCTGGACAAAATGAATTGATAGCTGAGCATGACAGCAGCCGCGATCACAAACGTGACGGGGAGAAACCCGCCGAGGTTGGCTCTCCCGAGGCTCAGAAAGCTCCCGTGCGCGGCGGCGCTGATCTGGATGTTGTCTCCTTTTGTCATGAGGTTGCATAGGCCGGCGTAGATCGAGGACATGCCGATTGTGGCGATAAACGACGGAAACCTCATGCGGTTGACGAGAAAGGTGTTGATCAGGCCGAGGACAGCCGCCATCACGACGCACAGCGCGAAAAGAATACCCCAGTGGAGCTTTGTATTCTGACAGAACCAGGCGAAGAGCATGGCGGTGATGCCGGCCTGCCCCGCGACGGAGAGGTCGATGTTGCCGCCGATCAGGACGAGGATGATGCCGCAGATCATGAAGGACTGGACGACCAGCTTGTTGAAAATCCCGATGAGGTTTCCGCCGGACAAGAAGCCGCGCGTAAAGAGAGCCGAAAACGGCCTGCCCTCCAATACGCCGCTGCTGATGACCATAGTCGCGATGACGAGTATCAGAAGAATCACAAGCAGCGGCACCGCTTTGAGGCGCATCAGACGCCTGAAGGTGTTTCCTTTTTGCATTACGCTCCTCCCTTCCTGATATCCGCCTTTGGGTTGCCGGCGCGTTTCTGGGCGATGAAGTCGGTTGCCAGCGCGATCAGCAGAATAACGCCCGAAAAGACGTTGACCCAGAAGGGATTCACGCCGACAACCTGCATGCCGATCTGGAAGCTGTTGAGTATGACGAGGCCGATAAACACGCCGCCCATGCCGCCGGCGCCGCCGCCGAAGGAAATGCCGCCCAGGATGGCCGCCGTGAGGCCTGTAAACTGGTTTGTCTGCAGGGCCAGCAGCGAGCCCTGCGAGAGGCGGGCTGTGCTGAACACGCCGGCGACGCCGCCGAGGACCGCCGAGTTTATAAAGAGGATAAATGTGATTTTATTTGATTTGATTCCCGCCAGATGCGCGGCGACCGGGTTGCCGCCCATGAGCACCACCTTCATTCCAAATTTTGTTCTGGACATGAGAATGCCGTAGAACAGGAAGAAGACAAGCATGACGACGATACCGAAGGGAACCGGACCGATGAAGCCCTTGCCGATATAATTCAGCGCGTCGTTGTTGTTGCAGGAGACATTGGCCGCAACGCCGCCTTCCCTGCCGATCGCACTGAATATGTACATCAGGCCTTTCGCCATCGACGTCATGGCCAAGGTCGCGATAAAGGCCGGAAACCGGAACCTGGTGACCATGACCGCGCTGACGGCGCCCAGGGCACCGCAGAATACAAGGCATAAAATAATGCCAATATACCAGGGTAAATTCCAGCTTGTAACCGCCGACGCCAGGATCACGCCGCCGAAGGCGCCGATCGCCGCCTGCGACAGATCCAGAGCGCCGGAGATGAGCAGGCAGCCGGCGCCGATTGCCAGAAAGGCCGTGAGCACAATGGAGTTCAGGACATTTTTCAAGGTGCTCGCTTTAAAAAATTGCCCGCCCTTAAGCGCCGACCATATTGAAAATATGGTAACCAAAGCAAGCAGAATAACAAGAAGCGAAAACACCTTATGACGTATGACCGGGCGGATAAATCTGCTGCAAACGTTTTCTTTTTTCAATGCTGCCGCCCCCCTAATCCATCATCGCCAGGGCGAGGACTTTTTCCTCCGTGGCGTCCTGCCGCGACATGGCGCCCGTCATATGCCCGTGATGCATTACGACGATGTTATCTGCGAGATTGATGACCTCCGTCAGCTCGCTTGAAATAAATATGACGGCGATGCCCTGGCTGGCGAGATCGCATACGGTCTGGTACAGCTCCGCTTTCGTGCCGACGTCGATGCCCTTTGTGGGCTCGTCGAGAATCAGCACCTTGGTGACGATCCTGTCGCTTGTCCAGCGTCCGAGAATCACCTTCTGCTGGTTGCCGCCCGACAGCTCGGCTGTTATTTTATCGATGGACGGTGTCTTAATCGCGTATTTATCGACAGCCTTTTTGGCCAGCTTTGCGACCTCTACCCTGTCGACAAATACGCCCTTATTCAGCGTGTCTATGACAGGGATGGCGATGTTATCCTTGACGGAGCGGCGCATCACTAGCCCCTGATCCTTGCGGTCCTCCGGGCAAAGCGCGATGCCCGCGTTAATCGCCTCTCTGGGATTCCTGAAGGACACCTTTTTGCCGTCAAGCCTGATCTCCCCGCCTGTTATCGGGTCCGCTCCGTAGAGGGCACGCGCCACCTCCGTGCGCCCCGCGCCGACAAGACCGGCGAACCCGAGAATCTCACCCTTGTGGAGCTTGAAGCTGACATCTCTGAGAACAAGCGTCTTAAGATTCGTCACCTCCAGCACAATATCACCGAAATGCCCGTTTCTTTTCAGGTTGGCGTATGTATCGCCGATATCTCTGCCGACCATGGCACGAATGAGCTCGTCTTCGTTCGTCCCAGCCGTGTTCAGTGTTTTGACAAGCTTGCCGTCCTTCAGGACGACAATCTCATCGGTGACCTGGAATATCTCTTGAAGCCGGTGAGAAACGTATATGACCGCTTTCCCCTCGGCCTTGAGCTTCAGGATCAGGTCAAAGAGGACATGGATCTCCTTATCCGTCAGTGGGGCCGTGGGCTCGTCAAAGGCGATAATGTTCGAATTCCTGCGGCAGGCCTTC
>CAZJCH010000192.1:0-5388 GCA_964544005.1 uncultured Papillibacter sp. | reverse complement strand
GAGGTAGCATCCGCTTAAAACTTGTGCGCACTTCTTAAGCCATTTAGGAATATAAGCAAAGTCAAATACCAATTTGAGAATCAGTACGGCAACGATTGAGCACACAAAAGTACCTGCCGTAATACCGGATATCTTGCCAAGGATACCGAAGGCAGCCGCAACAGCCATGGTGCACAGAAAAGCTTGCCAGGATTTTGTTTTCGACTTTTGGCGTTTTTCTGTAAAAGCCTCTCTTTTGCCCTCGGAGTCACGCCTTTTACGTTTGTTATCGTATACAACAATCAACGCTGGGAAGATGCCTATACCAAGTACCTGCCGTACTAATTGCATAACAGCTACCTTTGGTCCATCAGCTCCCATGACTGCCGCAATAATAGGTGTATCGTTGACACCTCCTGGCACAACGGACATAAGCGAAGTAACTAAATCCAGTGGGCTGAATATGTAAATCAAAAAACCGGCGACTAAATTTAAGATTAGCAAGGCACCCAGCATGATCGCGGCGGGCTTTATTATTTTTGGCAGACGCCTTACGTCACTCTTCTCCATGGAACAGCCGATAAAAGCACCGGCAATAATCTGTACAACAAGCGTCGTTTGTTTGGGCATATAAGCAACATCAAAAATAATGTTAAGAGCCGCAACGCCGACAATAGCACCAACCATAAGGCCGGCCGGAATTTTGATCTTCAATGCCGCCAGACCAAATAAGCTTCCCACAAGCAACGTCAGCAGCAAAAAAAGGATATCGTTCAACCCATCCACCTCAATTCGTATGTTTGATTTCGTATTATTTCGTTCTTGCTTCGCGCGAAATTGTGTGATATAATATGAAATGATGTGTATATTACTTAAAAAAGCACATTAGCTCTTATATTATGCGTTTTGGCGCAGGATGTCAATATAAAATATGCCAGGGGGTTTTTCCATGCCTGATAAAAAAGCGCTCTCGACGCAGGAGGTTGCGGACCTTCTCAAGGTAAGTAAAAGTACGATTTACGATCTAATCAGGCGTGGTGAGATACAGTCTTACAAAGTAGGACGTAAAGTGCGTTTTACGGAGGAGGATGTAAAGAGGTATATTGAGAATTCCAGAGAAAACCAAACAAAAAAAAATGCGCCCCTGGTTGACGGAGCGCCATTTAACCTAATGGGAAACGACAAGAGACCGGACGGCTTTATTATCTGCGGTCAGGATCTGATTCTTGATGTACTTTCAAATTACATGCGTTTGCATAACGTTCCGGCTCTTCGGGCCTATATCGGAAGTTATGACGGTCTTGTTTCTTTATATCGCAACAAAGTGAATGTTACGGCTTCGCACATGTGGGACAGCGATACAGATACGTATAACGTTCCATACGTTCGCCGTTTGTTGCCAGGAATACCTGCGGTTATTGTACATTTGACCTGTCGTATGCAGGGTTTGTATATCGCTAAAGGAAATCCAAAAAGGATTCACGGTTGGGAAGATTTCGGCAGAGACGATATCTCTATGATAAACCGTGAACAGGGTGCCGGGTCAAGAGTGCTTCTTGACGAAAATCTTAAGCTTCTCGGGCTATTTGGGAGCAACATAAAAGGTTATAAAAAAGAGACAAGCTCGCATTTAGCTGTGGCAAGCGCGGTCAGCCGAGGTGAGGCAGATGTGGCGGTTGGAAACGAGAAGATTGCACGCCAGGTAGACAACATCGAGTTTATCCCAATGAAAAAGGAACGCTATGAACTTGTTCTAAAAAAAGAGGACTTGAACACCGTCGAAATTCAAACCATGTTAAAAATCATCAGGTCAACTGCCTTTAAAAATGAATTTGCTAACATCGGCGGGTATGACACGAGTGATATAGGTAAAATTGTCGCTGAGACATGATCAAATATATGTGCTGCACCGCTGACGAATATCAAATGGGCAGCACATTTGCTTATGAAAAATTGATTTACAAATTATAGTAGTCGCATTATATTGGCATTGGTGAATTCATTTTTGACCGCTCTTGATTTGCGACATCAAGGGCGGTCATCTCTATTTATCTCAAAGTGGAGCTCGTAGAAAGCTGTGACGCTTAAGGTAGGTCCAGACTACAGTATATTTTGTTAACGAGGGGGCGTAATCAAACCCAATAAATCTAATAAGCCAGCATTTTGAGGGCGTTCCATTGTTGGGACGCCCTTTGCCATTTCTGGAGGTGAATATAAAATGGCAACAAACGTAATCGCTGTCGTCAACCAAAAAGGTGGCGTCGGCAAGACAACCACCTGCGCCAACCTCGGCATCGGGCTGGCGCAGGAAGGAAAGAAGGTGCTTTTAGTGGACAGCGATCCACAAGGCTCACTGTCTATCAGTTTGGGTAATTTCCAGCCTGACCGCCTGCCCGTGACGCTGGCAACGTTGATGGGCAAAGTGCTGACTGAAGAAGACATTGACCCTAGGGAAGGCCTTCTGCACCACGATGAAGGTGTTGATCTTATGCCCGCAAACATTGAGCTATCAGGTGTGGAGGTATCTCTGGTTAACGCTATGAACCGTGAAAAGGTCTTGAAGCAATACTTGGAAAAAGTGAAGCGAGAGTATGACTATATCCTTCTGGACTGTATGCCCTCGCTGGGTATGCTCACCGTTAATGCACTGGCCGCCGCCGACAGTGTGCTTATTCCTGTTCAGGCACAGTACCTACCGGTCAAGGGCCTCGAACAGCTATTGCAGACGATCAACAAGGTGCGGCGGCAGATCAATCCCAAGCTCAAAATCGATGGCATTCTGCTTACAATGGTAGATAACCGCACCAATTATGCCAAAGAAATCAGCGCTTTGTTGCGGGATACTTATGGTAATAAAATCAAGGTTTTTGACACGGATATACCCCATTCCGTCCGTGCCGCAGAAATAAGCGCAGAGGGAAAGAGCATTTTCGCACATGACCCAAAAGGCAAGGTTGCCGAGGCGTATAGAGAGCTGACGAGGGAGGTGTTAAAAATTGAAAAGCAGCGCCAAAAATATAAGCCTGAACAGCTACGATGATATTTTTTCCACTGAGGAAACCCGCGCAGACGCCGGACGCGAAAAGGTAATGGATATTCCGCTTTCAGAACTGTTACCGTTTAAAAATCATCCATTCAAGGTACTTGATGATGTAGCCATGCAGGACACCGCCGAAAGCATAAAAGAGCACGGTGTGCTTGTTCCCGCTATCGCCCGCCCCCGTGCGGACGGTGGTTATGAGCTTATATCCGGCCATCGGAGAAAACGCGCCTGCGAGCTTGCGGGGCTTTCTACAATGCCGGTCATTATCCGTAATCTTGACGACGACGCGGCGACGATTATCATGGTTGACAGCAACATTCAGCGTGAAAATATCCTGCCGAGTGAACGTGCCCTTGCATACAAAATGAAGCTGGAAGCTATAAAACATCAGGGAGAACGGAACGATTTAACTTCCCGACAAGTTGTCGGAAAGTTAGAAACAGCTGATTTGGTTGGTCAAGGCGCTGGTGAAAGTGGCCGTCAGGTACAGCGATATATCCGTCTCACCGAGCTTACTCCCGAACTGCTGGACATGGTTGACACAAAAAAAATCGCATTTAACCCCGCTGTTGAGCTGTCCTTCCTCACACCGGAAGAACAATCCATGCTTATCACTGCAATAGACAGTGAACAAGCCACTCCCTCGCTCTCACAGGCTCAACGGCTCAAGAAATTCAGCCAAGAGGGTCATCTTACCGAAGACAGTATGCTGGCTATCATGTCGGAGGAAAAGAAAAGCGACTTGGATAAAGTAACGCTCACCGGCGATAAGTTGAAAAAATACTTTCCCAAATCATTTACTCCACAGCAGATGGAGGAAGTCATTTTAAAGCTCCTGGACCAATGGCAGAAAAAGCGGCAGCGTGAACAGGAGCGGTAATACCCGGCGTTCCAGGCGTTCCGACAGGGGCGTCTTTTTTCATGTCTGCCGGAGGGAAGGAGGTGTTTACCTATGGCTGTATTTCGGGTGGAGAAAACGAGAGATTACACGGTTATGGCGAACCATCATCTAAAAAACCGAACTCTGACTCTGAAAGCAAAGGGGTTATTGTCGCTGATGCTATCCTTGCCGGAGGATTGGGACTATACGCTCAAGGGCTTATCCTTCATCAGCGTGGAGAGCATTGATGCCATCCGCGAGGCGGTCAAAGAGCTGGAGCGCTCTGGATATATTATCCGCTCCAGAGCGCGCAACGATAAGGGCCAGCTCAAAGGCGCGGACTATGTTATTTACGAGCAACCGCATCTATCTGATGAGCCACCTATACCGGAAAAACCTACGTTGGATATTCCAACGCTGGATGATCCAGTACAGGAAAAGCCCATATTGGATACTCCTATATTGGGAAAACCTACGCAGGGTAATCCAACACAATTAAATACTAATAGAGTAAACATGTATCCAGTAAGCCCTGAAAAATCAAATACTTATGGAACAAATCCTAATCAATCAAATCCGAATACAGCCCATCGGGCATCCAGTCAGACGAAGCCTCCAGGATGTGATGAGATAGGATGCGATGAAGCGGAGAGATACAGGGAAATCGTGAAAGAGAATATCGGGTACGACACTCTACTTCTGGATCGGAATGCCGCGAAAGACAGGTTAGATGAAATTGTCGATCTCATCGTGGAAACACTTTGTTCCACCAAACTCGTGATCTGTGTTTCTGGCGACGATTATCCTGCCTCACTCGTCAAGGAAAAGCTCCTGAAGCTGAACAGTATGCACATCGATTACGTCTTTGAGTGCCTGGATAAAAGCACCACTTACGTCCGGAACATCAAGAAGTATTTGCTAGCGACACTGTTTAACGCGCCTAGTACGATAGACAGTTATTATTTGGCGCTTGTCAATCACGATATGTACGGCGACGGCTCACGCGGACGGTAAGTGTCCTGCGAGGGCCGTTTATATTTTTACATTAACAAGAAGGAGTATGAAAAATGAATGTTCTTATTATCGAACCAGAAAAAGCCCCTCGTGAAGCGGAGATCGGGAGCGATCTGAAATCCATGCAAGATATTGTAGGTGGCTATATCGAGGCTGTTTACCCATATGACGATCCTGTTACCCTCGTATGCAATGAGGAAGGAAAGCTCATCGGCCTGCCGCTTAACCGTAAGATTGAAGATTTTGATATCATTGCCGGAACCTTCTTTATCTGCGGCTTAAGTGAGGACAGTTTTGCTTCTCTGCCACCCGGCCTCATGGAGAAATACAAAGATAAATTTGCCCAGCCGGAACAGTTCATGCGGCTGGGCAAACATATCATAACCGTTCCGATAGAACCGGCAATAAAACCTATGCATCCCAAGCTGAAAAACGGGTCCAGTCATGCTGAACGATGAAAGGAGAATCGAAA
>CAZJCH010000191.1:0-5472 GCA_964544005.1 uncultured Papillibacter sp. | reverse complement strand
ACTGTTTTGATGCGATGTACGGTTCGGACGGCAGTAAGCTTACAGACGAGGAAGTTGCTGATTACACTTCGGAAGACGGCTATATGATGGTAAAACATATCCTTTTCAAGACAGCTGATTATGACGAGACTGGTGTATTGAAACCATTGCCGGACGCCGATATAGAAAAAGCCCATCGAAAAGCGGAGGAAGTTCTTTTAGAATTGAAAAACTACAAAGGCAATGATTTTGACACCTACTTTGATGAATTAATGAATCAGGACAGCGAGGACATAGGCGGCTTATCATCGTTCCCGGACGGGTATCTTTTCCAGAGCGGAGACATGTACCCCAAATTTGAGGATGCCGCAAAAGCGCTTCAAATAGGGGAGTTCAGCGACGACCTGGTTGAAACAGAAGTCGGTTATCATATTATATACAGGTTTCCGCTTAATTACGATACGATACCAATCAGGACGTCTAATTCAAGTACCGATACTCTGCGCTTAATAACGGCAAAGAACATATTCTATTCAGTTTTTGATACCTGGATGAACAGTCTGAACGTGGTTTACAGCGATGCATATAACGCGCTTGATTTCAATAAAATGTTCGCGGCCGGATAATCAATACGAAAATGATTTCTACAAAACAAAGAGACAAGCAGCGTGCAGCTGCCTGTCTCTTTGTTTTTACGTGCATTAACTTATTTTCCGGCAAGCTTGGTCCGTTGCTCTTGATCGCAACATTCCACAGCGGCCCTGATAAAGCCGAAGAAGAGCGGGTGCGCCCTGTTGGGGCGGCTCTTGAATTCGGGATGAAACTGTACGCCGATAAACCAAGGATGATTCGGGTTCTCAACGACCTCGACAAGGCTGCCGTTTGGCGACATGCCAACAAGCCGCATGCCGACTTTTGATAAAACTTCCCTGAAATTATTGTTGAATTCGTATCTGTGCCGATGTCGCTCCGTGACGCTTGTGGCACCGTATAACACCGCAGACCGGCTGTCATCGTCAAGCCGGCAGGGGTATTTGCCGAGGCGCATCGTGCCCCCTTTTTTTGTGATGCCCACTTGGTCTGGCATGAGGTCAATAACGGGGTGCTTCGTCAGCTCGTTGAATTCGGTTGAATGCGCATCCTCATACCCGGCCACATGCCGCGCGAATTCAATGACGGCCATCTGCATGCCCAAACAGATTCCGAAGTAGGGGATATTGCTTTCGCGTGCATATTGGACGGCAGTGATCATACCTTCAATACCACGGTCGCCGAAGCCGCCGGGCACGAGTATGCCGTGACAATCCTCGAGAACACCGGCAACATTTTCTCCCGTCAGCTCCTCGGAGTCGACCCATTTGACCGAGACGACGGCGTCGTTGGCCGTTCCTGCATGACCGAGCGCTTCCACAACGCTCAGATACGCGTCGTGCAGCTGCACATATTTGCCGACGAGCGCGATCGTGACATGCTTAGTCGCATGCTTGACGCGCTCGACCATTGATGTCCATTCGGTCAGGTCGGGCTCTGGTATGCTGTGCAGGCCGAGCTTTCGGCACACGACGCGGTCAAGGCCTTCCCGGGCAAGCAGAAGGGGAACCTCGTAAAGACAGGAAGCGGTCATGTTCTGGATCACACAATCCGGCTCGATATTGCAAAACAGAGATATTTTATACCGGATACTCTGCGTGATTGGCGACTCGCTCCGGCAGACAAGGATATCGGGCTGAATCCCGACGGATAAAAGCTCTTTTACCGAATGCTGCGTCGGTTTACTTTTGAGCTCGTCCGAGCCGGGTATCTGCACGATAAGAGGTACATGTATGAACAGGACGTTCTCCCTGCCCTTTTCGTTCGCCACCTGCCGTATGGCCTCAAGGTAAGGCTGGCTCTCGATGTCACCGACCGTACCGCCTATTTCGGTGATCACGATGTCTAAATCGCCCGTATCAAGGCTGTATATACGCGCCTTTATTTCGTCGGTTATATGCGGGATGATTTGGACTGTACGACCGAGATAATCACCGCTGCGTTCGCGGTTTAAAACCGTCCAGTATATCTTACCGGAACTGACGCTGGAATCGCCGGTCAGGCTTTCATCAACAAAACGCTCATAATGCCCAAGATCAAGGTCGGTCTCGGCGCCGTCGTCGGTGACGAACACCTCGCCGTGCTGATAGGGACTCATTGTGCCCGGGTCAACGTTAAAATATGGGTCGAACTTCTGGAGCGTGACGCGTAAGCCGCGCTGCTTCAGAAGCCTGCCCAAAGACGCCGCGCATATCCCTTTACCAAGCCCGGAGACGACACCACCCGTTACAAAAACATGTTTTGTCACAAATTACCCTACCTTTCACTTATAGTAAACATAATTTTATACTTTATCATTGGCTCTGACCTTTGTCAATGCGCGCATGGAGGATCTCAGGACGCCTTTTGCAGCGACGTTTGCAGGTGTCTATATTAGACAAAATACGGGGGACTGATTTTATAGAATGTACAATATGATTATTGACACAATCGTATTCTGCGCAGTATAATTCATATTGTAAAAAGGGCAAAGGGGCTTTTTTGATTAAGGTTTCCGCTGCCCTTTTTTGTATTACCAGCGGCAGATATACGGCGGTGACGCCTCGCCTGGATTCGGCCCGCACCGCTGGCCGGGTCAGCGGTCAACACAAAATCCGAGAGGAGACGAATTATGAGCATATACACCAAAGAGGATATCCTGTCAATGATTCGAGAGGAAGACGTCAAGTTCATACGCATGCAGTTTACCGACATCTTTGGTCAGCTGAAAAATGTTGCGATAACAGCTTCGCAGATAGAGAAAGCTGTCAACAATCAGATTATGCTTGATGGCAGCTCCATCGAGGGCTTTGTGCGTGTTGAGGAATCTGACCAGTATCTCTATCCGGACCTTGACAGCTTCACTTTGCTCCCCTGGCGTCCCCAGTATGGGAAAGTCGCGCGGCTTATATGCGACGTATATAATGTTGACGGCACGCCGTTTGTCGGCGACCCTCGGTATGTGTTAAAAAGAGCGATAAAAAAAGCGTCCGATATGGGGTACGCGTTTAACGTTGGCCCGGAGCTTGAGTTTTTCCTTTTCCAAACAGATGAGAAAGGAAATCCGATTACGAAGACGGATGATGAGGCCGGCTATTTTGATCTGGGGCCGCTTGACCGGGGCGAGGGGACTCGGCGCGAGATCTGCATGGCGCTTGAGGATTTAGGCTTTGAGATCGAAGCCTCACATCATGAGGTAGCCGCCGGGCAGCATGAGATTGATTTTAAGTATGCCGACGCACTGAAAGCAGCCGATAATATTATGACCTTCAAGCTGGCAGTAAAAACCATCGCACAGAAGAATGGTCAGCACGCCACATTTATGCCCAAGCCGATCTTCGGCATCAGCGGATCCGGGATGCATACGAACATGTCCTTGTTCCGCGACGGAAAAAATGTCTTTTACGACGAAAACGGCAGAAAAGGATTATCTAAAGAGGCGCTCAGCTTTATTGCCGGGTTGTTGGCGCATGTGCGCGGTATGTGCGCAGTTACTAATCCTCTTGTCAATTCTTATAAGCGTCTGGTTCCCGGATATGAAGCGCCCTGTTATTTGGCTTGGTCAGCCAGCAACCGCAGCACCTTAATCCGCATTCCGGCCGCGCGCGGGCAGAGCACACGCGTGGAACTCAGAAATCCTGATCCGGCATGCAATCCATATCTTGCGTTGGCCGTTTGCTTAGCCGCCGGGCTTGATGGTATCGAAAAAGGGATGACACCGCCGGCAGAAGTTATCGAGAACATTTATAAAATGGATGCGGCTACCCGTGGGGAAAACGGCATCATCAATCTGCCGGCCTCTCTAGAAGAAGCGCTCGTCGAACTCAGAAAGGATGAGCTGATAAAGGAAGCTTTGGGAGCCCATGTTCTTACGCAGTATTTAAACGGCAAAGAGGCCGAATGGGATGATTACCGCATGAGAGTCAGCAATTGGGAACTTGATAAGTACTTTATTGCCTATTGATGACGCAGCGGGGATCAGCGTCGTCTGAATAGAGGTGATGCCATGGACAAAATTATTGTCGCTTTTGAAAACGACAACAATAGACAGCGTGTCTGCGACATGCTTGAGGCAAGCGGGATTACCGTCGGAGTCAGCTGCAGATCCGGGTCGGAAGCTATAAGAGCCGTTCGCAAGCTGTGCGGCGGAATCGTTATCTGCGGTTATAAGCTGCCGGAGATGACGGTGTCGGACTTAGCTTATGATATAAACGGCCAGGCAATGATATTAGCCATAGCATCCGCGCAACAGTTGGCGTTATGTCATAACGAAAGCGTTTTTAAGCTGCCGACCCCCTTTTCAAAGGGTGATCTTCTCTCCTCCGTGCGAATGCTCCTTCAGATGCAGGAAAAGCATTTTAGGCTCACGCCCCCGCGCCGGACGGAGAAAGAAACCGAAGAGATCAACAAGGCCAAGGAGCTCCTTGTGAGCAGAAACGGCATGACGGAACAGGAAGCGCACCGTTTTATACAACGAAGAAGTATGGACTCTGGCGCCAAAGCTGCTGAAACAGCAAGACTCATTATTGAAAGCTACAGCTGAAATCCATTTAGTATCGACAGGCCGGTCAACGATAACACGGCCTGGTATTAATTCAGGAGAAATTGATTTCATCGAGGATATGCAGTAGAATCTCTTCGTTGTAGGGTCAGGACTCTTGAACAGCAAAACGCGAAAGGTGAGGGTATCATGTCAAATTGCGCGGTTGTCGGTGTAAACTGGGGAGACGAAGGGAAAGGCCGTATGATTGACCTGCTGGCCGAGCAGTACGATATTGTCGTACGGTATCAGGGCGGCAGCAACGCAGGCCATACCGTTGTCAATGAATTTGGTAAGTTTGCTCTGAATCTGGTTCCATCCGGGATTTTTCACGACAGCACGGTCAATATCCTCGGCAACGGCACAGTCATCGACCTCGAGCACCTTAGTAATGAGATGCAGAAGCTTCGCGATAAAGGCATTCGCATAACGCCCGACAATTTTAAGATAAGCGACAGGGCCATCATTGTTTTTCCGTATCACAAAGCTCAGGACGCGCTGGAGGAAGGCCGTCTTGAGGATGCCAAATACGGCTCGACAAAGCGCGGTATCGCACCTGTCTACGGAGATAAATATCAGAAAAAAGGCATTCAGATGGGCGAACTGCTTCTGTCCGAGGCGCTGGAAAAGCACCTTTCCGGCGTTCTGGACTGGAAGAACCTTTTGTTAAAGGGCGTTTATAACGCCGAGCCATATGTGCTGCAGGACATGCTCGCTTGGGCGGAAAAATTCGGCGGGCCGCTTAGGCCGTTTATATGTGATGTGTCCGATTATCTTTACAAGGCGTCAAAAGCAGGCAAAAGCGTCATGTTTGAAGCGCAGCTCGGCGCGCTGCGCGATATTGATTTCGGTATCTATCCGTATACATCGTCCTCGTCTCCGAT
>CAZJCH010000190.1:2096-5500 GCA_964544005.1 uncultured Papillibacter sp. | reverse complement strand
TGCCGTCGGCTGCATACGGCGAGGAGATCATGGCATGCATTGTTTTAAAAGCCGGCGAAACGATGACGGAGCAGGAGGTCAAGGATTTCGTCCACGCCAATATGGCCAAGCACAAGGTCCCCAGCTACGTGGACTTTGTCGGCGAATTCCCGATGAATGCCGCCGGTAAAATTCTCAAATATAAAATGCGCGAGGACGCCGTCGCAAAATTGGGCCTTCAGAAGGCCGCCGCCATCGAGACGGCATAAAGCGAACCTCCCCGCATGTGACAGGATGCAAGTACCGGCGGCCCGGTATCAGGCCGCCGGTACAAATTTATTGACACATCGGCTAAGATATGTCATATTAGGTCATAAGTAACAGGCTCTGGAGGATGACAATGTCCCGCAAAAAGGCAAGAATGACCCCATTGGAACTGAGCAGCGACTATCTCGACTGCGTCTTGGAAATCATAGAGCACGAAGCCGTCCGGTCCATGAAACAGTACAACCAGCACCGCGGCGTTGACTGCCTGATACACAGCCTGAACGTGTCGTACTTCAGCTACCTTGTCTGCAGAAGGCTCGGGCTCGATTACCGCTCTGCCGCACGAGGCGGTCTCCTGCACGATTTCTTTCTGTACGATTGGCATAAGGGAAACCCCCACGGCGGCCTTCACGCCTTCCGGCATCCGAAAATCGCATCAATTAATGCCAATAATATTTTTACGCTGAATAAAAGGGAGCAGGACGTCATAAAAAAACATATGTGGCCGCTGACGCTGTCCCCGCCGAGATATCCGGAGACCTTTGTCGTCATCCTCGTCGATAAATTTTTCTGTATCCGCGAAGCATTCAGCAGCGGCAACCACATTGTAATGAAGAAAATCTGCGAGGCGGCATACTAAAGGAGAAAACATATCAATCGTTAACGGCTCGCCGGAGATGCCTGATGGCGGCTCTCCGGCCGTTTTATGTCCTTAATAAGGGCAAATATGTGATCCGGAGTTATTTACATGCATGTTTTGGACTGGCTGCTTTGGTTCTTTTTATATAGTTTCGTCGGATGGGCGTGGGAAACCGCTTTGTTTACGGTGCAGGAGCGCCGGTTTGTCAACCGCGGTTTTCTCAACGGGCCGTTTTGTCCCATCTACGGGTTCGGCGCGCTGCTTTTGCTCATGTTCCTCGACCAAAGAGTCAACAACGTCATCGCCCTGTTTTTCATTGCGGTCATCTTGACAACCTCGCTGGAATATCTGACGGCTGTCCTGCTCGAGAACCTTTTTCATGCCAAGTGGTGGGATTATTCTATGTTCCCCCTGAATTACAAAGGCCGGGTCAGCGTGGTCTCCTCTACCGTTTTCGGTATTTTTGCTGTTTTGCAGATCAAATTTATCCACCCATTTGTCAGGAGCCTGACGGATCAGATACCTCAGTATGTTAAAAGCATCATCCTGTTCGCCGTCATTGTTTTCCTCCTCATCGATCTCGCTTTGACGATCCGACATGTGTTTATTATGAATGGCCGGCTCAGTGAGATCCAGGGCGCCCTCAACGCGTTCTTCGGGAAATATTACAAACGTGCGGGCGATCTGAAAAACTCGATACGTATGAGCTTCGAGGAAAGCGAATTTTATTCAGAGCGTATCAGAACGCTCTTCAGCCTTGACAGATTCCAAAACAGAAGGATTATCCGTGCCTTCCCGAAATTGCGGTCGTTTTTGTATGACGACGCACTTAAAAAAATGAAAGCCCGTTTGTCAGGCAGAAAAAACAACAGTGATAAGGACTCTTTCTCATGATGACGGGAAAGGGTCCTTAAAGATTAGTCTATTCTTTGGATAAAGCATGAAAGCCATCGCAGGCAGGTAGTTTTTTACAGCTTATACTCGATAAAGCCTCTATCTGTCAGCGTTTTCGCCGTTGTGAAGCCGCAGCTCCTGGCCAGCTGGGCCGCTTCATCGAATTGATACCCGATGGACGCGCCGTCGTGGCTGTCCGAAGACAGGATAATCTCGCCGCCGCGTGCGTGAAGCGCTTTCAGAAGGATAGGCGACGGATAGGGGACCGGCCGACCGACGCGATACACGGCGCCTGTGTTGATCTCGAAGAGCTTATGGGTCTCCGTTATGGCCGTCAGCGCTACCAGCGCCGGGTTCAGATAACGTGGGTCGGTTTCGTCAAAAAGCTTTCCGCCCTCGTTGAATTTTGTCACAAGATCAAAGTGCCCGATAAAGTCCGGTTTTGTTTGGGGGACGATATCGGCGATGGTTTCGTAATATGCCTTTGTGTACGCGTAATAGTCGCCGCCGAAGAATTGCCGGACATCCTCGACCTGCGCTTCTTCACACTCGTCGACGCTGAGCAGCGCGCCGTCTTTTTTGATGTAATGGACCGAGCCGATAACGTAGTTATACGTGCACGCCGGCTCGGGAGAAAAGTAATCCCGCTCCACCCCCGTCAACAGCGTCATTTGATCCGCATACGCTTTTTTGAGGCGGTCCATCTCCCGGACAAACGCCTGCTCGCCCTCCTGCGTCATCGTCCAGCACGTCTCAAAGGCCATGGGCGCGTGGCCGGAAATACCGAAGGCGGCGCAGCCTTTCGATAGGGCGGCTTGCACCATGGCTTCGCAGGATTCGGACCCGTCGTCAAAGGTAGAATGGGCGTGGAAATTCGTCAGCGGCATCATGGCGTCATCTTCTCCTGCTTGACCTTCTTGTCCACAACATGGCGCGATTTAAGCTCGTTTTTGATATCGTCCAGCGAGATGCCCATCTCGATCATGAGGACCATGGCGTGGTATACGAGGTCCGCCAGCTCATAGACCGTCTCCTGCTTGTCCCCGCTTTTTGCGGCGATGATCACTTCCGTGGATTCCTCGCCGATTTTTTTCAGAATCTTGTCAATGCCCTTGTCAAAAAGATAGGTGGTGTACGAGCCCTCTTTGCGCTCGGTCTTTCGGCCCGCTATCAGCGCCATCAGGTCTTCCATTGAAAACGACGTCAGCGTGTCGCTTGTAAATACGTCGTCGGTAAAGCAGGAGTCCGTCCCCAGATGGCAGGCCGGGCCGTCTTTTTTGACTTCGATCAGGAGCGTATCGCGGTCGCAGTCAGCCTTGATGCCGGCAATATGTTGAACCGCTCCCGACGTCTCGCCCTTGCGCCAAAGCTCCTGCCGCGACCGCGACCAGAAGCACGTTTTTCCCTCATCCATGCTGATTTGAAGGCTCTCCCTGTTCATCCAGGCAACCATCAGCACCTTTTTGGTGTCCGCATCGACGACGACGGCGGGGATGAGCCCCTTGTCGTCGAATTTGAGTTCGTCTAATTGAAGCATAATAACCTCCGATGGTCATATATCTGTAACCCAATGATTTTCAGGCGATCAAAGATCGCCGCTACGACCGCGAATCGATTTCTCGTA
>CAZJCH010000190.1:0-2086 GCA_964544005.1 uncultured Papillibacter sp. | reverse complement strand
GGCGAACTGTGTTCGCCTTCGTCTATTTGCATTAAACCTATATCCGCACCGTGATGCCTTCTTGTTTCAGCGCCCTTTTCAGCTCCGGAATTTTCACTTCCCCGAAATGGAAGATTGAGGCGGCAAGGCCGGCATCCACCTTCGGAAGAGTTTTAAATAAAACCGTGAAATCCTCGATGCAGCCCGCGCCGCCGGAGGCAATGACGGGGATCGATACGGCGTTGCAGACGGCGTCCAGCATCTCCAGATCGAAGCCTTTTTTAACGCCGTCGGTATCGATGCTGTTGACGACCAGCTCGCCGGCGCCCAGGCGCTCACCCCGCTGCACCCACTCGATGGCGTCCAGGCCCGTGTCCTCCCGGCCGCCCTTGGCGAAGACGCGGAACTGCCCGCCGACGCGCTTAACGTCCACCGAAAGCACGACACACTGGTTGCCGTACTTTTTCGCGGCTTCTTCAATGAGCGAGGGGTTTTTAATCGCGCCCGAGTTGACGCTGACCTTGTCGGCCCCGCACTTCAACACCCGGTCGAAGTCCTCCACTGAATTGATACCGCCGCCGACAGTCAGGGGAATAAAGATGCAACTTGCTACCTCTTTTAATATGTCCGTAAAAAGCCGCCGTTCCTCAACGGACGCGGTGATGTCGTAAAAGACAAGCTCGTCGGCCCCGCTGTCGCTGTAATATTTGCCCAGCTCCACAGGCGAGGACACATCGTTCAGTCCCAAAAAGTTGACGCCCTTGACAACACGCCCGTCCTTGACATCCAGGCAGGGGATTATTCGTTTTGTTATCATCCGCCACAGCACCCTTCCGCCGTTGCATGAACGGCTTCTTTTAGTTTTATTTTTCCTTCGTACAGCGCTTTGCCGAGAATTGCGCCGTATAACCCCAGGTAATTGAGATACTGGACATCCTTCAGGGATGAGACGCCGCCGGAGGCGATAATATTCAGCTTCAGCGTATCTAAAAGCCGGCGGTACAGGTCGTTGTTGGCGCCGCCCAGAACGCCGTCCTTTGAGATATCCGTACAGATGATTGTTTTAACGCCTTTTGCTTCCATTTGGCGGCAGAATTCGACGCCCTCCAGCGATGTCACCTCCGTCCAGCCCTTGACGGCCACGAAGCCGTCTTTGATATCAACCCCGACGGCAATCCGGTCTCCAAAAAGCGCCACCATGTCGTCCACGAAACCGGGCTGCGTAATGGCTGCCGTACCGAGAATGACGCGCCCGACGCCGATATCGAGGTACTTCTCGATCACCTCGCGGGAGCGGATACCGCCGCCCACCTCCGTAAACAGGCCGCTCGTCTTGACGATGTCGCGAACCGTCTCAAAATTCGCCGTCGTCCCGTCCCGGGCGCCCTCCAGGTCAACGACATGCAGACAGCGGGCGCCCGCGTCTCTGAATGAACAGGCGACGTCGGCGGGCTTGTCGCTGTAAACGGTCATCTGCGCGTAATCGCCTTTTGTGAGGCGCACGGCCTTGCCGTTATATAAATCGATTGCGGGAAAAAGTATCATGTCAGATGCCTCTTATTTTCAAATCTTGTCTCATGGTATCGGGTCAGCTTCTTGTTTATGCTATAGGACGATCCAGTATCTCTGCTCTATAACACCATCAACTTCATGTTCATTTTCCAGGATACCGCCGTTGTTGATGATGCTTTTTGCCGAGCCAATATTGCTTTTATCGCAAGTCATCAGGACTCTCTCAATTCCCATGTCACGGCATTTATCCAGGGCAAGAGATATCATTTCCGTGGCATATCCCTTTCCCCGTTCCGTGGGCCGCACGCCGTCGCCGATATGGCCGCCGCTGTGCAGAAGCGAATCGTTTAAATTATGACGTATACTGACCGCACCGACGATTTTGTTTTCTGCTTCATTCAAACCAAAAAACGTCGTCGCCATGACGCCCGCCACCGAGGGTTCAACAGCTTCCCTGTCAAAATCCCTGAGATACGCGTCGAAGTCGCGGTAATCGGCACGCCGGATCGTCCAGGGGACGATCTTCTCTCCCGCAGCGGTCCATTCATCCATCATCTCAACAATCTGCTTTTTGTATAACGCGCTTGGCCGTATC
>CAZJCH010000189.1:0-5508 GCA_964544005.1 uncultured Papillibacter sp. | reverse complement strand
CATCATGTTTGTCATCCCGTCCGTCGTGATCTCCGCGATATCGACATATTCCTGTGCTTTGGAGAGAAACTCAATAATATCATCGACGGTATAACCGCCGGCTGCGCGCTCGGAGCCGGAGAGCCGGATCATCAGCACCTGCTTCGGGCCGATTCGGTCGCGGACGCGTTTTAGTACCATCAGCGGAAAGCGCATCCTGTTTTCAAGACTCCCGCCGTCCCGGCGGCGCTCCGGCGAACGTGGCCTTCCATACGCATCCGTCCTCGTATTGATGAGCGGCGACAGGAACTGGTTGAAGATCCAGCCGTGCCCGGCGTGGACAAGCACCGTGTCAAACCCGGCGTGATACCAGTAATCGGCAGCCTCGGCGTACGCATCGGCGATATGCTCCATATCCGCCTCGTCCATAGGGAGGACTTTATCGCCCATCCAGCCGACACTCTCCACAGGGCCCTTGACAGGGACTGTATTGAACTGCGTCCGCGCGTTTTGCCCGCCGTGGGTCAACTCGACGGAGGCCAGTGCGCCGTGCTCGTGGATGGCCGCCGCCATCTCGGCGTAAAGCGGCAAATTATCCCGCGTCCATTCGGTCCACGGCGTGTGACTGCCGCCGTCGCAGACAGCCACCTCGCCCAGCGTGACGATGGCTGCCCCGCCCCGGGCCTTGTGCTCAAGATAGCTGATGTAGTATTGCGTCGGCCGCCCGTCCACGGTATGGAACAGCATATTCGGCGGCGACATGATCCTGTTTTTGAACGTCAGCTCCTTGACCTTCAATGGTTTGAATAAATTCGGATACTGCCTCGTATACATCCGATCACCCTTTCAACTTGCGGAATAAGAATCCGCAGCATATTACTTCAGTAAATAATACAACGGCGTGATACCCAAGTCAACGAATTTGGGCGACTCTGAAATTTTGGTTAACAGAGTATGAGAGTCATTGAATATCCTCATACGGATGAGCGGCAATAAGCTGTACATACTAACAAGCGAATAAATTCGCTTGAGAGGTGTTAAATATGATGGATTCAAACAGCGAGCTTTTAACGTATGTCCACCAGAATTCGGAAATGGGCAAGGACACGCTCCGGCAGCTCATCGGCATGACGAACGACCCCGGCTTTCAGCTGCTGCTGCAGTCACAGTTCAGCGAATATAACGCAGTTAACAACATATCCGAGCAAAAGCTGAGAGCGCGCGACAAGGAAGCGAAGGATATCGGTCCCCTGACGAAGGCCTCCGCCTATATGTCGATCAATCTCAACACGATGATAAACAGGAAGCCTTCCCACTTGTCCGAGATGATCATTCAGGGCAGCACGATGGGCGTCATTGACATCACACGGAAAATAGGCGAATACCAGATGACCGCCGATAAGGACGTCATCGACCTGGCCGGTTCCCTCCTGAACATTGAGGAGAAAAACATCGAGGAATGCAAGAAGTACTTGTAACAAGAATATTACCTGCTCCATGATCCGTAGGGGCCGCACACATGGGCGGCCAACACCGCAGCATGCAATGGGAGAGGCCGCCGAAGTCGGAGACTGCTGAAAAAGTCCCAAGGACAAACCGTTTGGAAAGCTATGCAATATATGGTATAATATAGCCATACCATAAAGGGAGAAAACCATATGTTGCGGTTGAATGAGCAGTTAAAACTGAGTGAGTATTCTCGCTTGTACGAGATATTAATACCCTCAACTAACTTTTTACGGCGAATAAAAGAACTTGTAGATTTCAGTTTCATAGTAGACGAACTGATATCGAAATATTGCCTTGATAATGGAAGAGATGCAATACATCCAATTCGTCTGTTTAAGTATCTCCTACTGAAAGCTATTTACAAGCTGTCGGATAGGTCGCTTGTTGAACGAAGCAAGTTTGACATGTCTTTTAAATACTTTCTGGACTATCTCCCTGAGGATGATGTCATATCTCCCAGCGAACTGACTAAATTCAGGAGACAGCGTTTAAAGGACGAGAACTTGCTGGATTTACTCATAAATAAAAGCGTTGAAGTCGCAATAGAACAGGGCGTCATAAAGAGCAAAAGTATCATCGTGGATTCTACGCACAGCACATCACGATATCACAACAGGAGTCCGCAGGAAGTACTGCAAGAGCAAGCGAAAAATTTACGCAAAGCTGTCTATCAGGTAAAGGCGGACATGCAGGCGCAATTCCCGGCAAAGGTTACCGGTTCTGACTTAAATGAACTAATCGATTACTCCAAACAATTGCTGCAGACCATAAGTTCAGATGAAAAGCTGATGGTCTATGAAGATATCAGGGACCAAGCAGATTTGCTGCAAGAAATGATCGATGACAATTTGGAGCATCTGAAATTGTCTTCAGATGAAGACGCCAAAACAGGGCACAAAAGCGCGGACACCTCTTTTTTCGGCTACAAAACTCACATTGCAATGACGGAAGACAGAATTATCACCGCTGCAGTAGTCACAAGCGGAGAGAAAGCCGACGGTAAATACCTGTCTGATCTTGTTGAAAAAAGCCGAATGGCTGGAGTGACCGTCGATGCTGTAATTGGAGACACAGCTTACTCAGAGAAAGAGAACATTGAAACCGCAAAAGGTAATTATGAATTGATATCAAAGCTCAATCCGTGCGTTACCCAAGGCCTGCGCAATAAAGAGGACGAGTTCGAGTTCAACAAGGACGCTGAAATGTTTGTATGCAAAGCCGGGCACTTGGCAACTTCCAAAACAAGACGTCATAACAAACAGTCAGACAGAAAAGAAAACCCTCGGTTGGTATACTACTTTGACATTGAAAAGTGCAGGCATTGTCCATTGAAAGATGGCTGTTACAAAGAGGGCTCCAAATCTAAAAGCTACTCTGTAACGCTGACCTCTGATATACAATTGGAGCACAAGCGCTTTCAAGAAACGGATCATTTTAAGGAGTTCGCCTCTCACCGGTACAAGATTGAGGCGAAAAACAGCGAGTTAAAGAATTGTCATGGTTACGGAGTGTCGGAATCCTCCGGAATCCACTCGATGGAAATACAAGGGGCTACTGCGCTCTTTGTGGTTAACATAAAGAGAATATTCGAGCTAATGGCCCAAAAGGGCAAGTAATTTATCCTCCGTTTCCTATTCCCGCGACTTTTATTACCCAGTGCCTTTCTTGTTTTTATCATTTTTGATATGATCTAATTTTTTTGTAGGGTTTATCAGCAGTCTCCGAAGTCGGCGGCCCCTACGGCGGCTGTCTGCTATATGCCCTCCTCGCCTTCCTTGATGACGACAACTGTTCCCTCCTCGTGGCGCTTGTTAAGAACGCGGCGGGCTTTGCGGTTGGCCACCGTGTCGAAGACGATGGAGAAGTCGTAATCGTCCGGGTAAAGCTCGGCGGCCGGCACGTGGAGCTTGACGCGCTTGTGATTGATGAGCTTTTTGACGCCTTTGATCTGAACGCCGAGCTCTCCGCGCTCGTTTGCCCGCTGATAAACAAGGCCGATCTCCTTCTGAGGGTAGACAATGACGCTGTCCCCGATATTAAAGGTCTCGCTGCGCAGGACCGTCTTCGGCTTCTGCTCCGGCGCTTTGACGATTCTTGAGGCCGAGGCTGTCTCTAACGGCAGCGCGGGTTCGACGGGAACGCTTTTTGTATCGCGCTGTCTTCCGTACGCCGCCTCGTGGGCGCGGCGCAGAATACTCTTCGGCATACCGAGCCGTTCGGCGATATACAGTGCGCAGCTCTCCCCTGCTTCGCCCAGCTCCAGCCGGTAGAGCGGGAGCAGGCTCTCCTTGTCAAAGGCCATCCGGGCGTTTATGATTCCCGGCTTTTGTGACGCATACTCCTTGATTTCCGGGAAATGGGTCGTGACGACGAACAGGCAGCGCTTTGCCGCCAGCTCATCCAGTATCGCCACCGCCAGACCCATCCCCTCGGCCGGATCCGTACCGGAGCCCAGCTCATCCAATAAGACGAGGGACTCGTCATCGGCCTTATCCAAGATCTCAATAATGTTTTTCATATGAGACGAGAAGGTCGAGAGGTTTTCCGCAATGCTCTGTCCGTCGCCGATGTCGCAGAGTACGAGGTTGTTCATACATACCGTACTGCACCCGTCCGCCGGGACATGCAGGCCGCTTTGTGCCATCAGGGACAAGAGTCCCACCGTCTTGAGTGCCACCGTTTTTCCGCCCATATTCGGGCCGGTGACAATGACGCCGGTGATACCGCCCTCCGTTCTGCCGCCGATCTCGAAATCCAGAGGAACGGCGGCCTCCCTGTCGATCAGCGGGTGGCGCGCGGCGATGAGGCGCGTCTGCCTGCCGGCATTGATGCTGACGGGGGACGCTTTCATCTTGATGCTGAGCTTGCCCTTGGCAAAGAGAAAATCCAGCGTTTCGAGCGTCTCGATGTTCAGCCTGAGCTGCGGGATAAAATCGCCGATCAGCACCGTCAGTGCGTAGAGGATACGGCGCACCTCGCTGTCCTCGTGGACAAGCAGCTCGCCCAGCTCCGTATTCAGCTTTCCCACCGAGGCGGGCTCAATGAAGCACGTGCCGCCGGTGTGGGACATGTCGACGAGCGTGCCGGGCACATTGTTTTTGTACTCGCGTTTGACGGGAAGCGTATAGCGCCCGTTCCGAACGGACACAAAGCTCTCGGAAAACCAGTCCCTGTTTCTTTTAAGCAGTGTGTCGAGCTTTAGCTTTATCTGCTCCTTCGTATTCCCGATCTGACGGCGGATGTTTGAAAGTGCCGTCGAGGCCTTATCGTCCACGACGCCGTTTATGATGCAGCGGTCCAGCTCCCCAGAAAGGTCCTCCAGCGGATCAAGGGAGGCGCCGTAAAACGCCACGGCCATACCGCCGTCCTCCGCTTTTTTCAAATACTGCTTCATCCTTCTGCAGGATACTAAAAACGACAGGACATGGGCGATCTGCTCCGGTAGGAGCATGGCGTCCACGGCGATGAGCGCCAGCACCTTGTGGAGGTTTTCCATCGTCGGCAGCGGCGGCGTGCCGCCCCCTTCGATGATCGTTTTCGCCTGCGTCGTCTCGTCCATCCTTCGCCGCGCTTCCGCCTCATTCAGCGACGGGCACAGCGCCAGACAGCGCGTTTTAACGTTTTCGCACATGGCGCAGCCGGACAATTGTGCCAGGATTTTATCAAATTCAAGTATTGAAAATGTGTTCATAATAATCACCTTTTATTGAGCAATAAATCAGCCCGCAGGACAGGTGCAACAGGGTATACGCATCGATACCCTAACAATTGCAGACTGCTCCCGCGGGCTATTTAAAATCACTCAAAACCAGGTCATGACGGGCAAGAGTACAGCCGTTGCTCCCGCCAAAAAACGAAACACACAGCAAGCACACCTTGCCGCGCGATCAATCCGAGTATTGAAGCAGTCTGTCAGGTATGTTTCTCAAAAGGAGCACAAATAACGGGGTTGACCCATCGTGTGCCGCCTTTTGCAACTGTATTCAGTTGAGAACCACCAAAACCAATAAGACCGACATC
>CAZJCH010000188.1:0-5509 GCA_964544005.1 uncultured Papillibacter sp. | reverse complement strand
CCTGCTTGAGAAATACGACGCCATGTGCGGTGTAAGCGAAGAATTCTCCTCACTGGCTGAGCTGAAGCACGCCTACACTCAGGCCACGCGCGCGCAGACGCTGGGGGTACAGCTGCGAACGCTTGGAAACTACTGGAATTTCGACAGGGATGTCTTTGAAGCGACCGCGATCGAGAGAAACGGCAATATCTTTTATTATGACAATGTTTTCCTTCACCTCTCACTACATTTTGCACAATCAGGGACGTTCGACGCGTTTTATAACACCTTTTGCAACAGGACTTTGAAAAAATTGCTCGATTATGATAAAGAAAACCATACAAAGCTGGTTCAGGTATTATACGCATATCTTGTTTCCGAAAGGCGGTCGACGCCGGCGGGTAAGCTTCTCGGTATGCACAGAAACAGTGTTCTGTACCATGTTTCACACATAGAAGAGATAACGGGAATTGACTTAAATGACTACTGGGTGCGACTGAAGCTCTCGCTGGCGTTTCATTTTTTCGAGCTCAAGGAATCAAACAGGCTTTTCTTTAACCCCGGCGGAGATAGCGCGGGTAAAAGTGGCGGCGATTAGCAAAATGTAAAAAGAGCCGCAAATATTTCTTGTTATGTAAAAAATAGAAGCAATTCTATTATATATCAACGCAAACCCAGCACCGACGTGCTGGGTTTGCGCTAGTTATTATATAAAACGTAAAAAAATGCCCCGCAAAATACTGCCGTGCGGATATGACATCAAGAACTAAAGAATGTTAGAATAATCATTAGATGGATTTGATTGCGGTTGTGGGTTCCCGTCCGGGCTGCCGGCTATGAATGCCCGCGATCAAAATCGAAGAAAGCCATTATGTCATTATACTATATTAGGAGGATGAAAATGAAAAGGACTCTCGCGTTATTGTTAGTAGCTCTTATGATTTTTTCACTTGCCGCGTGTGGCGCGAAAACAGAGACCCCGAGCAATAGTACACCGCCGCCGAGCTCGCCAACGCCGACGGCAGATGCGAGCCCAGCATCCCCGACATCCGATGAAACATCCGATGAAACACCCGATGACAGTGGTCCCATCAAGAATCCGTCGGCGAACGCAAACTCCATCGGCTTTTTTACAGACGGCGTTGACCCGAATTCCAGAGATACATACGAAATTGTCTTGGCCTATATGAGACCGATGGCGCTGTTCCTGAATATCCGGGATGCTCTTACTTCGCTGGAACCGGTATTCAATGTTAAAATCACGGATTATTGCGCGAACAGCGACATAGACGAGATGATCCAGAATATCGAGATTTTTGCCGATCAGGGCTATGACGGTTATATCATCGTTATCGACGCCTCGGCCAACATGCGTATCAAAGAGGTCCTTGATGACACGGGCCTGCCGTATATTGACATACTTAACTCCGTACGTGACGAGAGCGGCAGTGCGATCGTCCATTGCATCGGTATGGAAGGAATCTCAGTCGGCAGAGAAATGACAAAGTGGCTGTTTGATAATTACAAGGACTACTGGGGAGAAATCGACACTTCCAAGCTGGGGCTTCTGAATTATACCTTCTCGCCGAATAAAGACTTCCACGACCGCTACCAGGGGAATTTAGCGATGTTCCAGGAGATGGTGCCCGGCAACACAAACATTTTCGATGCCGACGGCGTGACGGGAGGGTTGAACGAGGAAACGGGATATGATCTTGCATCGGCAATCCTCGCATCACATCCGGAGGTGGAGTACTGGTTTATCCCCGCGTGTCTCGAATTGTATGCGCAGGGAGCTATGCGCGCGGCTGAGTCTCTTGGAATGCAGGACCGCGTCCTTATCTCGGCGGTTAACAGCGAAGTTCTGACTGCTTTGTGGGACAGCGGCTACGAGGGTTGGCATCCGCGCCTTACCAGTACGCGGCACCCGCTCTGAGTGGAATTGTTTCCTTGTTGAACGGTACAGAGACGGTCGACTCGCTCTGGTCCGGTATCCGTCAGCCTACTGACAAGCTGACATTCTATGAAATCGGAACTGAAATCGTAACAAAAGACACGTATAAGGATTATTTTGCATTCGTGCGCAGTGAAAGCGGTCTGTCCTAAGCTGCTTCGAGAACTGTGTTTATAGGTTAGAAAACACTGTATCGCAGCTACATCCTTTCTACCCGTGAACACAGCTTCTGATATTGAATCTCGTTTTGGCGGTCGGGCTATATATTAACTGCCTGGCCGCCATAAAATTAACCGCTCATTTTTTATGAGGGAAAAGTAATGATAGAAAGTGCGTGTGAAATATGCTCAGTGCAAAGCAGAATTTTATTCAAACAATAAAGCGCGGTGGGAAGCCTGACAGGATTGTTAAGCAATTTGAAGGGACCGTATTCCTGCCCGGTGATCCTGTGTCCCAGTTTGTTCGCGGGCAGCGTTATGCCGGCATGCCTCCTGCAAAGGATCTGTGGGGCACGGAAATCATCTGGCCCGCGGGGGTGCCGGCTGCCATGCCGCATGTGACGGTGCAGAACAAAGCTATTAAAGATATCACGTGCTGGCGGGATTTTGTGAAAGTCCCTGATCTGATCGCGAATTGCTCACAGGATGCGCTTTGGGAGCCGTATTTAAAGCGGGTTGAAGGAGTTGACCGGGAAAACGAACTGGTAATGGCGTTCGCCCCTACCGGCGTTTTTGAGCGCTTACACTTCCTGATGGGATTTGAAGACATGTTTATTAATTTCATGACCGAACCGGAGGCAATGAAAGACCTTTGCGAGGCGATCGGCGAATACCGGTATAACGGAATGAAGCTGATTATCGATCATGTCCATCCGGATGTCCTCCATTCCCACGACGACTGGGGCAGCAAAAATAACCTTTTCATTCAACCGGAGCTTTGGCGGGAATTCATCAAGCCTCAATACGTAAAATCCTACGGGTATGCGCATGACCGCGGTGTTATAATCGAACACCACGCCGATTCCTTCTGTGAGCAGATAGTGGAGGATATGGTCGAACTGCATATCGACGTCTGGCAGGGTGTGCTGCCTCAGAACGATATTGTGAAGCTGCAAAAACAACTGGACGGGCGCATGGCGCTAATGGGCGGCATAGACGCTGCAATAGTCGACCGTGCCGATTCCTCTGAAGATGAAATCCGGGCAGAAACGCGCCGCGCTCTTGAGACCTATTGCCCGAACGGCAACTTCATACCATGTATTACTTACGGCGGCCCCGGAACGATTTATCCTCAGGGGGATATATATATCAACGACGAAATCGACAGATACAATATCAAAAATTTTGGCCTGTAAGAGTAGACGCGGCAAAAAAATGTGCGGAGGAGAATTCTATGGCTAATGCTGGCAGGGTCAAAAAGATTCTAAGATCAAAAACAGTCACTTTGGTTGTCATACTATTGCTGATCGTGCTTTTCTTTTGGGGTGTTTCGCCGAAACACTCCTACCTGAGCATTAGGAATATAACAAGCATCCTGAACTCCATGGTGCTATATATCCTGTTTGCCGTCGGTGTATCCATGCCGATCCTTTTAGGAGAGTTTGACCTGTCACCCGGGTATGTGGGTACAGCCGCGGGAGCCCTGATGGCAAAGCTTCTGACCGAGGTCGGCGTTCAATGGTATCTTGTCATTATTCTTTGTCTTCTGCTTGGGATCGCATTCGGTATACTCAACGCGGTACTTATCAACAAGTTTCGCATTCAGAGTTTTATTGCGACGCTTGCTGTCGGATCGTTTATCGCCCAAGGCGTCTCGCTCATAGTGTCCGGCGGCAGGCCGATAAATATTGACGAACCGGTTATTGTTTGGGTTGGAACCTTCAAGATTGGGGGAATCGTTCCGGTTGCGGTCGTCATATCCCTGGTGGTGATTCTGATTTACGGCGTTATCCTTGCCAAAACGAAGTTCGGGCGCAGTATCTACCTTTGCGGCGGCGGCAGGCAGGCTGCACGATTAGCGGGCCTTCATCCTGAAAGGCTGTCATATATCCTTTTTGCTAACAGCGGTATGCTCGGCGCTTTGGCAGGTGTTATTTTTGCCGCGCGCCTCAAAACAGGCGACCTGACCGGTACGAACGCGTATGCCTTCCCGGCAGTCACCGCTGTCATATTCGGCGGGATATCTTTCGGCGGCGGTTCTGGCAATATGCTTGGCTGCTTCCTGGGGCTTCTCATCATCAACGGCTTTAACAACGGGCTGACGATCATGCGCGTCACGTCTTACTGGCAGGATGTTGCCTCAGGCATTCTCCTGCTTCTCGCGCTGACGCTTGATTATTTTAGAAATCGCAGGTCGGGCGGGATGGCGCTTCCCAGAGCGCATAGGCGTGATCCGCGCAGTGACGCAGAAAAAGTGAAAGAAACTGAACAAGTAGGTGGTCGAAGTGGAACAATTTCTTGAATTTACCAATATAAGCAAAGCGTTCCCCGGGGTACTGGCGCTTGATAATGTCAGTTTTCGGGCGGACGGGGGCCGGGTTTGCGCTTTGATGGGAGAAAACGGCGCCGGAAAGAGCACGCTGTTAAAGATCCTAAGCGGCGACTTGCAGCCGGACGAGGGGCATGTGTACATAAACGGTGAGGTGAAGAGCTTTGCGTCACCGTATCAATCCATCAAATCGAGTATAAGCGTGATTTATCAGGAGCGCCAGCTTATACCCGCGATGAGTGTGATGGAAAACATATTTTTGGACGACCTTCACGAAAACAGGCTTGGTTTTATCAACAAGCCACAGCTGCGCCGGAAGACACAGGACATAATAGATGCTTTTGGGCTGCCGATAAAGCCGACGGATATTGTGGGGCGTCTTTCGGTCGCGTATCAGCAGATGATCGAAATCATGAAAGCATACAGGCGGGATTCGGATATCATCGCCTTTGACGAACCGACCGCCCCGCTGGCAGCCGGGGAAATTACGATTTTGTTTAACCTGATTAAGAAGCTGAGGGAGCGCGGGAAGATCATCATCTATGTATCGCACCGTATGGCCGAGGTATTTCAGATATCGGACGACATAATCGTCTTGAAAGACGGGCGGCTGATGACAACGTTTAAAACATCCGAGACGGACGAAAAGAGTCTTGTGAAGGCTATGGTCGGCCGCGACATCGGTGACACATACGCCAAACTGAGACGGAACGATAAGATAGGCGACGTTATACTTGAGGTAAACAATCTTGTAACGGAATATGTACATGATGTAAGCTTTAAGCTTAGGCGCGGGGAGGTATTGGGATTCGCCGGCCTTGTTGGCGCCGGCCGAACCGAGGTCATGCGGGCGGTATTCGGGGCTGACCCGATCAGCTCGGGTGAGATATGGCTGGAGGGCAAAGCTGTAAGCTTTAAGTCGCCCAAGAACGCGATAGACAGTGGCATCGCGCTGTGCCCTGAGGACAGGAAAGAGCAAGGACTCATACTGGGTCGGTCGCTCAGGGACAACATCAGCATCCCTGTGCTGTCAAAGATGAAGAAAAGACTGTTTCTAGATGTGAAAAGGGAAGAGCGCCTGGCCGCCGC
>CAZJCH010000187.1:248-5542 GCA_964544005.1 uncultured Papillibacter sp. | reverse complement strand
CGCATCGAAGGTATAAGTATTCGTACCTTCTACATTTCCGGCTTTCAGGCGTCCTGCGTAAACAATGCCGGCTAAAGCGCCGAGAAATCCGCTGTTGGCAAACAGGATATAGGAAATTTTCTTCGGTTCGATGCCGGCAAACCGGGAGGCCATTTTATTGCTCCCGATGAGGTAAACGCTTCTTCCGAATTCGCTTTTTGACAAAATGAAACCATAGACGGCGATCACAACAAAGGCCAGAATAATGGAAACTGGCACAAATTTCGCGATTCTGTATAAGCCGAGAAAAATCACAAAATTATCCTCAGTGCTCCCGCTTAAGGTAATGACCCCGCCGTTAGACAGAATATACGTTAAGCCCTTCACAATGAACGGCCCTGTTGCCAGTGTGGCGATGAAGCTGGGGAGCCTGAACTTGTTGACGAGAAGCGCGTTAAAGAGCCCGAAAGCGGCGCCGGCCAGAAGGCACAGAACGAGTGACAGATACCAGGGAAGTCCGGCCTGTTCTGACAGTACCGCAAACAAAACGCCGCTAAACGTACCGACATATCCGGGTGAAAGGTCAATTTCACCGGAGATAATCAAAAGTCCCACGCCAACGGCCATAAGCGTATATATCACCATTGAGTTCAGAATGTTTCTGATGTTGATGGGATTGATAAACTTATAGTCTGAGGCAAACATGAAAAACAAGACGATTGCGGCCAGAAGCACAAGCAACGCGAAAATCTTTGAGGCAATGAAATTCTTAATTTTAGTCGTCATTTACTTACCCGCCTCCTTTACTCTTCACCAGTTTCTGTTGAAGCCCTGAGCGCCCTCAGCCGCGCTTCTTCCCGATAGAAGTCCAGAATGAGCGCCGCAATGAGCAGAACACCCTGCGCCACAATACGCCAATATGAACTGAGACCAGCAATCACAAGACCGTTCGTAAATACGTTGAGCAACATGAGTCCGATAAAAGCGCCGCCCATGGTGCCGCTGCCGCCCATGAAGGAGACGCCGCCCAGAACAGAGGACGTGATGGCGGTAAGCTCCGTCCCGATAACGCCGGAAGGACTTGCCTGGTGCATACGCGACGCCAGGAGCGATCCGGCAAGACAGGCGATCGCGCTGTTGTTGACAAAAAGAATGGTATGTACCTTTCTGGGATTGATACCGGCCAGACGCGCGGCGCCGGCATTTCCTCCGCACATATAGATCGACCTTCCGAATTTCGTATAACGAAGGATGAGCCCATAAATGATGTATAAAAGCAGCATGATAAAAAACGGCAGCGGAATAATGCCGAAAACATTGATGGTACCAAGTGCCCAGAAGCCCTGATTGTCGATCGTGAAGTTTTCCGCATTTGTTATAACGAGCCCGATGCCGGTAAGCACTGTCGTAAAAGCGAGTGTGGTGATAAACGATATAAAGTTTAATGCACACACAAAAAACGAAATAAACAACCCGATCAGGCAGCCAAATAATACAGTCGATAAAAGCGCGAGAGGCCATGGCATACCGATTTGCAATAAGATCGCGGCAAGCAGTCCGCCCATCATTCCTGTTGCGCCCGTGGACAGATCAATCTGGCCGCTGATGATCAGAAGACCCATTCCGACGGCAATCGTACCGGATAAGCTGGCTGAGGTTAAAATTGTCCGGATGTTGTCGGCAGAGAGATATGCGTTGTTGATCAGGTAAAAAACCACGACCAGAGCGGCCATGACCAGTAGAAGCATGAGGCTTTTTGACACATTAAGTCTTTTGCGTACGTTCCTTTTTTTCATAGCGCCCTCCTTAACCCAGCATCGCAAGATGAAGGACATTCTCTTCGGTCGCTTCCTGCCGCGTTACCTGCCCTGTAATATGGCCGTTATGCATAACGATAATGTTATCGCTGACGTTTAAGACCTCTGTCAGCTCTGACGATATGAATATGACGCCGATGCCGCTCTTGGCAAGATCGCACACCATTTGGTAAACCTCGGCCTTTGTACCGACGTCTATTCCCTTGGTCGGTTCGTCGAGTATCAAAATTTTCGTTGTCATTTTATTGGATGTCCATCGTCCCAATATAACCTTCTGTTGGTTTCCGCCGGACAGCTCGGCTGCCAACTTGTTGATTGACGGTGTCTTGATAGAATATTTTCTCACTGCGTCATCAGCAAGCTCTGCTTCAGTCTTCTCATTCAGGAACAACCCTTTTTTGATCTTTTTTAAGACGGGTATCGACACATTGTCCTTAATAGACCTCGATAATACAAGCCCCTGCTCTTTCCGGTCCTCGGGACACAGCGCGATCCCGCTGTTGATGGCTTGCCTCGGCGATTTGAAAGAAACGCGTTTGCCCTCAAGCCATATTTCACCCGACTCGATTGTATCGATGCCGAAAACCGCCCGCATCAGCTCGGTACGCCCGGCGCCCACGAGGCCGGCGAAGCCAAGCACCTCGCCGTAATGCAGCTTGAAGCTCACGCTCTTAATATCGGCGGTTTTCAGGTTTTTGACCTCCAGAAGCACGTCCCCGATCTTGTCGTTCCGGCTCAGGTTTGCGTATGTATCTCCGATATCTCTGCCAACCATCGCCGTTATCAGCTCTTTTGCGGTTGTCTCGGCTGTGACGAACGTCTTCACAAGCTTCCCGTCTTTAAGTACCACGATGTTGTCGGAGATCTGGAATATTTCAGCCATTCTGTGTGACACGTATATGATGACTTTGCCCGCTTTCTTCAGACGGCCGATAACCTCGAAGAGTATTTTGATCTCCTTATCGGTGAGGGGCGCTGTCGGCTCGTCAAAGGCGATGATATCCGAGTCGCGCCTATAGGCTTTCATGATCTCGACCATCTGCTGATGCGCGACGGACAATCGCCCGACAATGTCTGTTGGCTTGATTGGCAGACCAAATGTGTCGATGATCTCCTGCGTTTTGCTTTTGAGCGCCGCCAAATTGAGGATTCCCATTTTAATCGTCGGAAGATCCTCAAGAAAGATATTTTCCATCACATTCATTGCCGCCACCAATTGCCGCTCCTGATAAATGACGCTGATGCTGGATTTGATGGCATCGCGGGGAGAAGAAAAGCGCTGGCGCACACCGTTCAAGCATATTTCTCCATCGTCCGCAGACAGATCACCACTTAAAATTTTAAGCAGGGTGCTTTTTCCCGCCCCGTTTTCTCCCATTAACGCACAAACCTTGCCGCCTTCGGCCTGAAAGCTGACATTATCGAGCGCCTGCACCCCCGGAAATGCCTTGCTCAGATTTTTGAATTCGACAGATTTATTTTCCATCCGAGCCCCTCCTCATGCTGATTTCGAATGAGTCATTATTATCGGAATTATCTTGAGATTATCATACTATATTCAAAGTGTCTCGTAAATCGATATTTTTGGTATACAGACTTGACATATCTGCACACATGCCGGTGCATTGACATTCTTTTTACAGACTAATATAGTTAGAATTGAAATTCAAATATGTAAAGGAAACGCGCGGACAGCGCGGGTAAGATTCAATGAAACAAACTCAATATCCGAATCTCTTTACACCGATCATACTGAGAGGCACACTGTTCAGAAATCGTATATTTGCCTCCCCGACAGGATATCAGGATATGGACAAGGACGGCATACTGCCCCCGGAAGCGGCTTTTTATTATGAAAGGAAGGCCATCGGTGGAGCCGCATGCGTCGCTGTGGGCGAATGCAATGTTGACGGCGAATACGGAACAGGCGCACGGTATGCGATCCGTCTGGATAATCCGTACACACGTTTTCCGCTGTTCAGAATTACGGATGCGGTCCGAAGGCAGGGGGCGGTATGTACCGCGGAGCTCCAGCACGCGGGCAATTGCGCCAACAGATTTGAAGGTGGATCCGGTATCGCGTTCGGGCCTGTTGCCGGCGAGATAAACGGCCGACCGTTTGCCGAGATGTCCGAAGACATGATTTGGAGAATCGTCGAGAAATTCGCGCGTGGCGCTGCTTATGCCAAATCCTGCGGCTTTGGCATGGTGACGCTCCACGGGGGACACGGCTGGCTGATTTCACAGTTTCTGTCGCCCTCGCTGAATACAAGGAAAGACAAATGGGGCGGAGCAAGCATCGAAAACAGGTCCCGCTTAGCCGTTGAAATACTTAAGGCAATCAGAAAAGCTGTCGGCCCGGGCTTCCCGATCGAATTGCGCATCAGTGGCAGCGAGTGTTATGCCGGCGGCTACGATATTGAAGAGGGCATCAGGTTCGCCAGACAGGTCGAGGAGCATATCGACCTGCTGCACGTCTCCGCGGGCAGCCACGAGGTTGAGGAAGTCTTTACCGTGACGCATCCGAGTATGTTTCTGCCCGACGGCTGTAATGTGAAGTTTGCCGCGGAGATTAAAAAGCATGTCAAATGTGCCGTGGCGACAGTCGGCGCGTTAAGCGAGCCGGACATGATGGAAGAGATTATCGCCTCCGGGCAGGCTGACGTCGTTGAAATTGCCAGGGGCCTCATCGCCGACCCCGATATTCCGCGCAAAATTCGTACCGGGAAAGGCAGTGAAATCAATAAGTGCCTGAAATGCCTGAACTGTTTTTCAAATCTGGTTGCTAACGGGCAGTTCCACTGCGCCATCAATCCGGAAACGGGGCGTGAGGCTGAAATCGCTTTCGCCAAACCGCCTCATGCCAAAAAGAGAGTTCTGATTGCCGGCGGCGGCGTGGCCGGCCTGCAGGCCGCCCTGACGTGTGCCGAACAGGGACACGAGGTTATATTGTGCGAGAAAAGCGGCGCGCTCGGCGGGGCCCTGCGCTGTGAAAAGGATGTGCCGTTTAAGTCCCGGCTTGACCACTATCTGACGAGGCAGGCGGAAAAGGTCCGCAGCGCCGGCGTGGACATTCGCCTCAACACCGAGGTGACGCCGGAATATACCGAACGCCAGGGCGTCGACGTCGTTATCGCCGCCCTTGGCGCCCGCCCGTTCAAGCCACCGATTGAAGGTATCGACGGAAGCAATGTCCTTTGTGCGGAAACCGCATACGTTGAACCGCACAAGGTCGGAAAAAGCGTGGTTATTTTAGGGGCCGGACTTGTCGGCGTTGAGCTCGGCATTTATCTGGCGATGCTGGGCCGGAAAGTAACAATTGTTGAAATGGCAGGCGAAATTAACCACGGCGGCAATGACCTGCATGTCAAAGCACTGAAGGTCGAGATTCATAAGTATGCTATCGACATGAATTTCAATACAAAGGCACTTTCGATAACGGAGAAGGGTGTTCTTTGCCAGACCGAAGCGGGGGAGAGACTTTTTGCGGCGGATACG
>CAZJCH010000187.1:0-238 GCA_964544005.1 uncultured Papillibacter sp. | reverse complement strand
CCGCCTTAAGCCTGGCAGCCCCGGACTTTTATCCGATCGGTGATTGCGTCAGCCCCAAGAACATCATGAACGCGACCAGTACGGCTTATTTTGTCGCTCAAAACATCGGCAGATGACAGCCTGAAACGACGCGGCGCTTGAATATGTCAAATAAGAGAGGTCGGAATTCCGGCCTCTCTTATTATTACCGCCAGTATATCAGCCTTTTGCCATTCCTGCAGACAGGGCTTCGAAATTA
>CAZJCH010000186.1:0-5546 GCA_964544005.1 uncultured Papillibacter sp. | reverse complement strand
TCCAGCTTCAGGACGGCCATGAAGGCTTCCTGGGGGACGTCGACGGTGCCGAGCTTGCGCATGCGCTTTTTGCCTTCTTTTTGCTTCTCGAGAAGCTTTTTCTTGCGGGTGATATCACCGCCGTAGCATTTGGCGAGAACGTCCTTGCGGACGGCCTTTATTGTCTCGCGGGCGATGACCTTGCCGCCGATGGCGGCCTGGACGGGGATCTCGAAGAGCTGGCGGGGAATGTTGTCCTTGAGCTTTTCGGCGATGCGGCGGCCTCTTGCGTAAGCCTTGTCCTTGTGGACGATAAAGGACAGGGCGTCGACGATCTCGCCGTTTAACAATATATCAAGTTTGACAAGCTCCGACGGGCGGTAGCCTGAAAACTCATAATCAAGGGACGCGTAGCCGCGGGAGCGCGACTTCAGGGCGTCGAAGAAGTCATAGATGATTTCGTTGAGGGGCATGTCGTACTTGAGCTCGACGCGGGTGGTCTCCAGATAGACGAGCTCCTTGTACTCGCCGCGCCTGTCCTGGCAGAGATCCATGATGTTGCCGACGTACTCCGGCGGGGTGATAATAGAGGCCTTGACAAACGGCTCCTCAGCCTGCTCGATATGGACAGGGTCCGGGTAGTTGAGGGGGTTGTCGACGATGATGACCTTACCGTCTGTTCTGGTAATGTGATAGATGACACTGGGCGCTGTTGTAATGAGGTCGAGATTAAACTCGCGCTCGATCCGCTCTTGAATGATTTCCATATGGAGAAGGCCCAGGAAGCCGCAGCGGAAGCCGAAGCCCAGCGCGACGGACGACTCCGGCTCGTAGCTCAGGGCTGCGTCGTTTAATTTCAGTTTTTCAAGCGCGTCGCGCAGATCGGGATACTCCGCGCCGTCCACCGTATAGATACCTGAAAAGACCATCGGTTGGGCGGGCTTATAGCCGGGCAGAGCATCAAGGGCGGGGTTGTCCGCAATCGTGACCGTATCGCCGACCTGGGTGTCGGCAACATTTTTGATACTGGCCGTCAGATAGCCGACATCGCCGGCACTGAGCGATTCGCAAGGCTCCAGACCGATCGGCCGCATATGCCCGATTTCGACGATGCGGTACTCCGCGCCGGTGGCCATCATTCGGACGGTCGAATCGCGCTTGATTTCGCCTTCCATAAGGCGTATAAAGACAATGACGCCGCGGTAGGTGTCGTATTGGCTGTCAAAAATGAGCGCGCGTAAGGGCTTTGACGCGTCACCCTTCGGTGCGGGAATGTTTTTGACGATGCTTTCCAACACCTCGTCAATACCGATGCCGAGCTTTGCCGAGATTTCCGGCGCGTTCAGGGCCGGCAGGCCGATGATGTCCTCGATCTCCGCCTTGACGCGCTTCGGGTCGGCTGCGGGCAGGTCGATTTTATTGATAACGGGCAAAATTTCCAAGTTATGATCCAGCGCCAGATAGGTGTTGGCCAGCGTCTGGGCCTCGATCCCCTGCGCCGCATCCACGACGAGAATCGCGCCCTCGCAGGCGGTCAGCGAGCGCGAGACCTCATAGTTGAAGTCCACATGGCCCGGCGTATCGATCAGATTGAGCGTATATGTCTCGCCGTCTGCGGCCTTATAAGACAGCCCGACGGCGCGCGCTTTGATGGTGATGCCGCGCTCGCGCTCAAGCTCCATGTTATCTAAAAGCTGATTCTCCATATCGCGTACGTTGACGGCATTGCATTTTTCAAGAAGCCTGTCGGCAAGTGTTGACTTGCCATGGTCGATATGGGCAATAATAGAGAAGTTACGGATTTTATCCTGCTGTATCATTAGAGCACCTCAAGAGGAAAGATATAAGTATGCCGCCGGTGTGAGGCTTAAGCATCAAAATGCCATGCCGGCCATTGCGTTTTTGACCAGCTCACAAAGCTCATCGTAGGATATAAATTGTTCGGGATATTTGCTTCTGAGTACTTTCTCCGAAAGCACTAAATCCGATTCGGCATTTCCTTTGACTCTTCGCACATTTGTCATGAAGGCCGCTTCCGCCGTTTTTAGGGCCGCGTCATAAAGAGGCTCGTACGGCTTTACCGGGGAGCAGAGCGCCGATAACACATTAAAGACGCTCAAACCGATATATTTGGCGGCGCTGCCGGTGAGCTGTTCGTCGCCGGCTTCCGTCAGCACCGAAATGATAAGCGCGGCCGCTGTGGCGTTGCGCCGCTGGTCATCGTCCGTGCAATCGAGCGCGATCATGCTGTCAAACGATTTTTCATCGGTCCGGCCGAGTACGTAATCGGTCGAAACGCCATAATATTCGCACGCTCTGATAACAAACTCCAGCTTTGGCTCACGGACGCCGTTCTCATAATGAGACAAAAGCGCTTGCGATATGCCGAGCGCGTCGGCGGCTTTCTTTTGGCTTTGATTGCTCTCGTGCCTGAGGTTCATCAGTCTGGATGCAAAATCAGTCTTCATGTTTTACCGCCTTTACGGCCGTGCCAGGCTTTATTACAGTTAGTATAGTATAATCTTTGCGTTAATGTTTGTAAATATAAATTAAGCTCGCTTGCACTTTTCCGCGTCTGGTGGTAAAGTATGTGTTTGAAAGTAAAAAGATTGAACCGAGGGATAAAAATGTCGGAAGTAAAAGTTATTATTGAGGGTTCCGGAAAGCATTGCCATGTAACGCGCGAAACGCTGGATGCTTTATACGGAAAGGGTTTTGAGCTTGTTGTCAAAAAAATGCTGTCGCAGCCCGGCCAATTCGCGTCGGAGCAGAAGGTGACGGTCGTCGGCCCCAAAGGACAGACAACCGTATCGATTATCGGCCCCTGCCGCAAGGCGGATCAGGTGGAGCTGTCTTATTCGGACGCGCGCGCGCTCGGGTTTGACCCCCCGGTGCGGGAGAGCGGGGATCTGAAGGGGTCGCCCGGCTGCAAGCTGATCGGGCCGAAGGGCGAAGCCGTCATCAGCGAGGGTGTTATCATCGCCAAGCGCCATCTGCACCTGACGCCTGAGGACGCCGAGAAATTCGGAATCAAGGACAAGCAGAACGTCATGATCAAGGTCGGCGGAGAACGCGCTCTGATTTTCGACGAGGTCGTCGCCCGTGTCAGCCCCGAATATGCCACATTCGCGCATATCGATTATGACGAGATCAATGCCGCCGCTTTGTTCGGCGAAACAACCGGAACAGTCATGCTATGACTGATACCTAAAAAGGCCGCCGCGGAAGCGGCAGCCTTTTTAAAAGCAGTATCAAGAGGCTTTATCAGCTGATGATGCCCAGCACAAGCGTCAGGCCGGCGAAAACGATGGCGACCCATTTCGTCGCTCTGGAAAGCTTCGCGTCAAGGGACTTGCCTCTGTTTTTTGACAGATAGGTGTCGGCGCCGCCGCCGATGGCGCCGGATAGGCCGGCTGTTTTACCCGACTGGAGCATAACAACGCCGATAAGCACGACGCATGACAGAAGATGAATAATGGTGATGGCCGTAGACAAGAGGATCATTCCTTTCTGATAATGGAAACACGTCTATCCGTGATTATTGTCGTATTGGTCATGTTAACACAAATAGTAACGGTTGACAAGTGTTTTTTATAAAAACAAGGTTTTGAAAATCACTGAAAGGCAGGGCTTTTATGCTTTTCGACACGCACGCGCACTACGACGACGCGCAGTTTGACGACGACAGGGACGCGCTGCTCGCGTCCATGCCCGGGTCCGGCATATCGTTTATTGTCAATGCCGGGAGTCATTTGCAATCGTCACAACATGGGCTTGAAATCGCCGAAAAATATCCGTTTGTCTACGCCGCCGTGGGTGTGCACCCCCATGACGCGAAGACCATGGATGGCGGCACAATTCAGAAGCTTGAGCAGCTGCTGCGGCATCCAAAGGCGGTGGCCGTCGGCGAAATCGGGCTTGATTATCACTACGACCACTCGCCAAGAGATGTGCAGAAGGAAAGATTTCGGGAGCAGCTGGAGCTCGCGCGCAGCGTCCGGCTGCCCGTCATCATCCACGAGCGGGAGGCCCCGCGCGACGTTTTGGATATCCTTTGCGATTATCCTGACGTCACCGGCGTCTTCCATTGCTATTCGGGCAGCTGGGAGACGGCGAAGCTGCTCCTGGACCGCGGCTGGTTTTTGTCGTTCACCGGTGTCATCACCTTTAAAAACGCGCGGCGCTCCCATGAGGTGATTATGAGAATGCCGAGAGATCGGATCATGATCGAAACCGATTGCCCCTACCTCGCACCCGAACCGATGCGGGGGCGGCGGAACAGTTCGCTTTACCTGAGACATGTGGCCGAAAAGCTTGGGGAAATCCTCGGCATACCGTTTGAGGAAGCCGCTGTGCTGACAACGGACAACGGAAAGCGGTTCTTTGGGCTTCCTTAGATATCCGAAGCAAAAAGTTCATAGAGTTTTAACAGTTTGTTAAAATCTTTCTTTACCATATTTTTTAATATAATGATGTTTTATTACTCGTATTCAACGGATTCATGTGCAGTATAATGGAATCCGTTTTTTCAGACCTATCACAAATTGAAAAAGGGGGAACCTCTCTTGATCGAAGTGCGCGACCTTGTCAAGCGGTACGGCGACCATACCGCCGTGGACCATCTGAGCTTCAGCGTTGAAAAGGGGCAGATCTACGGTTTTCTCGGGCCGAACGGCGCGGGGAAGACGACGACGATGAACATCATGACGGGCTACATCGGCCCGACGGAGGGCGAGGTCGTCATCAACGGCCACAACATTCTGGAGGAGCCCGAGAAAGCAAAGCGCTGCATCGGCTACCTGCCCGAGCAGCCGCCGCTCTACAACGATATGACGCCTCTGGAATATCTGAATTTTGCTGCCGAGCTCAAGGGCCTTGGCATGGCCGAGGCGGAGGCGTCGGTTGAAAAGGCCATACACCTCACAAAAATAGACGACGTCAAAAACCGACTGATCAAGAACCTGTCGAAGGGTTACAAGCAGCGCGTCGGGCTGGCTCAGGCGATTCTGGGCCTGCCGGAGATCCTGATCCTGGACGAACCGACGGTCGGGCTTGACCCGAAGCAGATACTCGAGATTCGCGAGCTCATCCGAAGCCTCGCCAAGGAGCACACGATCATTCTGAGCTCGCATATTCTTTCCGAGGTCCAGGAGGTTTGCGACCACGTCCTCATCATCCATCATGGGAGGCTGCTCGCCGCGGGCACGCCGGAAGAGCTTGAAAAGCAGATGAAGGACAAGACGATGGCACTCATCGTCAGATCCGATGAGCCTGAAAAAGTTAAAAATCTGCTTGAGAATATCGAGGGCGTGTCAGCGGTCACCTGCGAGAAAACAAAATCGGAAAACGAGGTGTCGGCCGCAATAGAGCCGCAGGAAAACAAGGACATCAGAGAAGCCGTCTTCTACGCCTGCGCACACGCTGATTGCCCGATTCTGATGATGCGCCCCTCAAGTGTCTCGCTGGAGAGCATCTTCCTCAGGCTCACGTCCGACATTGAGACGCAGCCTGTTCCGGCCGATGACAACACCAGCGCCCGTATAACCGTGAAGGATGGTGATGCGCTA
>CAZJCH010000185.1:0-5549 GCA_964544005.1 uncultured Papillibacter sp. | reverse complement strand
GGCGCGGGCGTTTTGAGCAGCTGCGGCTTTAATACTAAGAAGGAAAACGAGCAGGACAGAGTCGTCGCGCTCGCCGGCAATCCGAATGTGGGCAAAAGCACCGTGTTCAACAGTCTGACGGGTCTGAATCAGCACACGGGGAACTGGCCGGGTAAAACAGTAGCAAACGCCCAGGGGAAATACCGGTATCGGGATAAAAGCTACATTCTTGTCGACATCCCCGGTACATATTCGCTGATGGCCAATTCCGCCGAGGAGGAGGCCGCCCGCGATTTTATCTGCTTCGGCGGCGCGGACGCCGTCGTGATTGTCGCGGACGCGACATGCCTCGAGCGTAACCTGAATCTTGTGCTCCAAACCCTTGAAATCACCGACAGCGTCATCCTGTGCGTCAATCTGCTGGACGAGGCGAGGAAAAAGAAAATCCGCATCGATCTGCAGCGGCTCTCGGAAATGCTCGGCATTCCCGTCGTCGGCACAAGCGCGCGCAGCGGCAAGGGGCTCGACGCGCTGATGGAGGCGGTGTTCCGGCTGACGGAACACCGGCAGGAAAACCGGCCGCTTCGCGTGCGCTACGGTGCGGAGATCGAAGAGGCTGTTTCCGTATTGGAAACGGGTGTCGAAAGCGAAGGGTACGGCGCTGTCGGCAGCAGGCGGCTGTCCAGCCGGTGGCTGTCGCTGAAGCTGCTGGAGGGAGACGGCAGCCTTCTAAAATCCCTGCGCGATTACGCCGGTTATGACCCCGGTGAGAGCGAAACGATTACCCGGAAGCTGGCTGAAGCCAGGGTCCTTCTGGACAGGGCCGGTCTGTCGCCCGAGCAGTTCAGGGACCGCATTGTCTCGGAGCTCGTCCGGACCTGCGAAAGCATCGGCCGCGACGCCGTCTTCTTTGAGAAAAAGGATTATGCGGCGCGCGACAGGAAAATCGATAAAATCCTGACGTCAAGGCGCACCGGAATCCCCATCATGCTCCTGCTGCTCTTCGGCGTGTTCTGGCTGACGATTACGGGCGCAAATTATCCGTCGGGCTTGCTGGCCGACGGGCTTTTCTGGCTTGAGGGCCGGCTTGACGCGCTTTTTGCCTGGCTTTCGGCGCCAGGCTGGCTGTCTGGCCTGCTCGTCGGCGGCGTGTACAGGACGCTTGCCTGGGTCGTGTCTGTCATGCTGCCGCCGATGGCGATTTTCTTTCCGCTTTTCACGCTGCTGGAGGATTTGGGGTATCTGCCCCGCATCGCCTTCAATCTCGATAATTTTTTCCGGAAGGCATGCGCCCACGGGAAGCAGGCGCTGACGATGTGTATGGGCTTTGGCTGCAACGCCGCCGGCATTGTCGGCTGCCGGATTATTGATTCGCCCCGGGAGCGGCTGATTGCGATGATCACGAACAATTTCGTCCCCTGCAACGGCCGGTTTCCGACGCTCATTGCCGTCATCACGATGTTTTTTGCGGGGACGGCCGGCGGGGCATTTCAGACTGTCGTCACCACGCTGATGCTGACGGGGGTGATCGTGCTGGGCGTCATGATGACGCTCTTGATCTCTAAGCTTCTTTCCAAAACAATACTCAAAGGGCTCCCGTCCTCATTTCATCTGGAGCTGCCACCTTACCGCCGCCCGCAGATCGGCAAGGTCATCGTCCGCTCCATTTTAGACAGGACGCTGTTCGTCTTAAAACGCGCGGCTGCCGTCGCGGCCCCGGTGGGGCTTGTCATCTGGGCGCTGGCCAATATACAGGCGGGCGGCGTGAGCCTCCTGGCCCACACCGCCGGATTCCTCGACCCCTTTGCGAAGCTCCTGGGGTTGGACGGCTTTATTCTGCTGGCCTTTATCCTCGGCTTTCCGGCCAACGAGATCGTCGTGCCGATCCTCATTATGAGCTATATGGCCACAGGTACGCTGACGGAGCTGGAGAGCCTTTCGGACCTCCGCGCCCTGTTTGTCGGCCACGGCTGGACCTCTGTCACCGCCGCCTGCTTCATGCTGTTTTCCCTGATGCACTGGCCGTGCGGCACCTCCTGCCTGACAATCAAGAAGGAAACCCAGAGCCTCAAGTGGACGCTCGCCTCCTTTGCCATACCGACGATCACCGGTATGCTCATCTGCCTGCTTGTGGCAAACGCGGCGCGGCTGCTGGGGTTGGGGTAGGCAAAGGGGTCGGCTCAAAGGGCCCACGCCTTGCGGCATGGGCCCTTTGAGCTTCCCGATATGCAGATTTCAATGCTTTATTTCGGCAGGTCGGTTCCCTTGTAGATATACGCCGGCGTGCCGTCGGCTTTTGTTTCGCGGACGATGCTGCCGTATTCGCCGGAGGGGTAGAAGGGCATGAAGTTGATGGGCGCGCCGACGTGCTTGAATCTGACGGGGCCGTGCCACATTTTCGGCGGGACACGGATGACTGTTGGTTCTGTGATCGTATACGTCTGCATATGGTCCGGGTCCTCGCCCAGCTGGACCTCGATCTCGGCGTCAAACGCGAAGAAGTATGTAATGTCGGCGCCGGTGAAGAACAGATATTCCTCAACCGCGTGGTGCATGTGGAGCTCCCCGACCGTACACTCCTTCTGCACGATATCGTACAGGTAGCGGAGCCGGGATTCTGGCATCTCGTCGGTGCCTCTAAAGCCGGCGCGCGGGCTTAAAAACCGCGGATCATCGTGGACCTCGGGCTTGAAGGTGTAGACATATTTGTCGAACTTGCCCGTGCGCGGCAGCTTCGCCATCTCATAATATGGCTTCAGGAGCTCATCCTGCGGCGGCGGCGCGTCGTCCTTGGCCTTTTCGGCAAATTCCTTCATTTTTTCCGAGAAGCACTGCCCGCAGTAAATACATTCCTTGGTGCGGTCCTTGACGCAGCGGCGGACGCCGGCACCGTCGTACCTGAACTCCTCCTGGCCCTCGGCGTTGATAATCGGGGAGACCTTGGACCAGTCGCCGTCACAGTAAATGGCCGAGAATACGATGGGCTTTTTGATGTTTTTGAAATAAAGGGGGCAGTGATAAAGCTTGGGCGGGATGCGGATGATGGTCGGTGCGGTGATGTGGAACATCTCCATCCGCAGTGGATCGTCGCCGAGCCACATGTCGACCTCCCCGCCGAATTCAAAGAAGTTGTTCATATCGGCGCCTGTCAGGGCGATGTACTCGTCGACGGCGTGGTGCGTGTGCGGTACCTCCATCGCGAGGTCCTTCGTGATCGAGGTGAAGTCCATGTAGACCTTGGCCTTGGGCATCATCGTCGTGCCGCGAAAGAACCCGCGGGGCGAAGCGAAGCCGTACCACTTATGGAACTCCTGGGGGATCGTGAAAACAAGATCGTCATATTTGCCCACGCATCTATCTCCTTTTTTCGTATTTTTAACTGACTTATATCATATTACTTTTGTCAGCTCAATCCAATGTACAGGGCAAATCAAAAATACATGGGTTTTGGAGATGTGATTATGCAGGTTATCCTATGGGCGCTCTTATACCCCGGCGCGCGCCGATTGTTTTCCGAGCCGTGAAAACAGCAAGCCACCCCCAAGGGGATGGCTTGCCGAATACTGTCTCCCAATGACTCGTCAGGGTAACAGACTAAAATGCTTTCTTTCGCTCTCAAAAGTTACCCTTGTGATGATCGCGGCAACCGAGGCGCGTGTGATACTGCTGTATGGGTCAAATGTGCCATATATGTCATTGCCGGTCAGGACACCGGCGCGATACAGGAGGAATATTTCCCGGCCGTACAGGTCTCCTCCGGACACATCCGGCAGTGCATGCACCGTATTGATAGCAGCCAGACCGCTTTCATCAACGGAATGGGCAAATATATAGGCCATCTGCGCCCGCGTGGCGTATAAACTGTAATCCCAGAAGTCGTTTGAATTTATGATACCGTGAGCCACGGCATAATCGATATAGGTGCTGTACCAGGCGTATCCCGAGGTCTGATCGAAGGTATAGCTGTTCCCGTGATGCAGCATATTGTGCACTCTGGCGGCCAGGGTAACCGCCTCGGCAACCGTCAGGCTGCCCTCAGGGTTGAATGTCGTCTTTGACGTCCCAACCATTATCCCATTATCGACCGCCAGCGATACATAGCCGTAATACCAAGCTTTATCGGAGATATCAGCGAAGGCGGCTGTGTTCGTATTCTCCTTGCTCCGCACTGTTATGACAATGGAATATTCGTTGTTGTCTTCGTTCTTTTCCTTAATGTCATTATTTGGGTCCACTGCGAATTTGATGGTATATACCCCTGCTTTGGAGGGTGTCCAATAATAGCTGTAACTCTCGTCCGAATACCCTGAAGCTTCGGGTATACTGTCATGCCAGGCAGATACGCTCTCGCTGTAAGTACCGGTGATGGTCCACGCGGCATTAAATATGCCCGAGCTCTTTTCGCCCAGATTTCCTGCGCCCGAATGAAATCTGATCTGCTCGCCGACGACGGGGCTGCCGCTGCCGTATGTGATATCATAAGGAACCAGGTCGGGTAGCTTCTCATTATCCTGTATCGTGATTGTTATGGTGACGGCGTTGTTGCTTTCGTCTTTTTCCATAACATAATCATACGCATCCACCGTAAAGGTGATTTCATAAGTGCCGGGTTTTGACGGCGTCAAATAATAGGTATCGCTCTCGTCCACGGACGATGAAATGGCCGGAATGCCCGCGTGCTGGGCAAATACGCTCTCACTTGAACTGCCGAAGACGTTCCACGCGCAGTAGAAGGCGCCAACGCTCTTATTGCCGGTATTGGCGACGCCCGAATGAAATGCGATTGTCTTGCCGACGACGAGGTCGCTGCCGCTATATGTGATCGCCATCGGTACCAGGTCCGGTTCCGCCGCCGTATCCTGTATTGTGACTGTTATGGAAGCTTCGTTGTTGCTTTCGTTCGATTCCGAAACAAAATTATCGGTATCAACGACGAACTGTATAAAATAGGTTCCGGCCTGGGAGGGCGTCCAGAGGCAGGCGCTGTTGCCGTTTGTCAGCGTAATGCCGGCGGGGACGGCCTCATGACTGCCGGAACCGACCCGGCTGCCGTTTATATACCAACTTATGTTAAATACCCCGGAATCGGCGTTTCCGAAGTTGCTGACGCCCGAATCAAGCGTGATCTGCTTTCCGACAACGGGTTCGCCGCTTTGTATGATTGCTGTGGGCTGGAGGTCCGACTGGCCGGAGGCGGGCGCGGCCGTCGAATACCAGCTGACGGCTATTTTCGCTTCTCCCCCGTAATCCGCGTAATCCACGCGGATCTCATGCGTACCCGCGGAGATATTGACGGCCTGGGAATCCTCATTCAAAACGTGCGATCCCCATTTGTCGACTTTACAGTCGCCGTCGATCCATATTTTAATGGCGTCGTCGACCTCATAATGGAATTTATACCAGCCCCCGGAGAAATACGCCTGCTGCGTAAAGCGCGCGGAAAAATTGTCGTTCAGCACCCCGCCGCCCGGGCTGCTTGTCCCCCAGTTTTTACTGATGCTGCCGATATTCTCGCTCCAGACAACGCCGCCGCTCAGATGGATGTTATTATAATAGTCGACATGGACATT
>CAZJCH010000184.1:0-5570 GCA_964544005.1 uncultured Papillibacter sp. | reverse complement strand
GACTCGAACCGGCATGCTGTTGCCAGCGGCGGATTTTGAGTCCGCTACGTCTACCAATTTCATCACACCGGCGTGATGCTAAGAACAGGTGAATCAAATTATACAACATGAAAAAACGGAATTCAAGCGAAATATTCAGACAATTCATAACAATAGGGCAACGCGGAATTCCGCGCTGCCCTATATCGTAATGTCGGATCAGAATACGATGATCGGCTTCAGGACGCCGCCGGTGTGGCTCTCTTCGAACGCTTTCTGGATTTCATCGAACTTGTAGTACTTGTTCATCTTGTCGACGGGGAGCTTGCCCTCTTTCCAGAGCTTCACCATCTCGGGTATGAAAACCTTGGGATTGCTGTGGCCTTCGACGCAGCCCGCGAAGGAGACGCTGGGATTCATGATCAGAGGCTCGAGCATGATCGGCACTTCCGCGCCGGCCGTGACGCTGACGGTGACGGCCAGGCCCTCTTTTGCCATGCACTGGAGCATCGTTACGGCGAGGGGCGGCTGACCGGAGGATTCAAGCGCATAGTTGACGCCCTTGCCGCCAGTGATTTCCTTAACGCGCGCGACGGTGTCTTCCTTGCGGCCGTTAATGGTGTGGGTGGCGCCGAACTCGAGTGCTTCCTCGCGGCCTTTTGAACCGTGGATGGCGATAATCGTCGAGCAGCCGGCGATCTTGGCAGCCATGATACCGGCTAGTCCGACGGCGCCGCAGCCGAAGATGGCGATGCTGGAGCCCGGACGCGGCTTCATGCGGTTGAGTACGGCACCGGCGCCTGTCTGTACGCCGCAGCCCAGCGAGCAGAGCTTTTTCAGATCGTCAATATCGACGTCGACCTTGATGGTGTTGTCTTCTGTCGCAATAGCGTAGGTGGCGAAGGAGCTCTGCATGAACATCGTGCCGACGTTTTTGCCGTCATCTGTTGTTATACGCGTCGTTCCGTCGCGGAATTTGCCGCCGAAGAGCATCGCAAAGTTATCGTCGCAGGAGTAAGGATGCGCATCCTCACAGTGCTCGCAGGTGCCGCAGGAGGGGTATGTCAGGACGACGCGGTCGCCCGGCTTCAGCGATGTGACGCCCAGTCCGACCTTCTCGATGACACCGACGCCCTCGTGCCCCGCGACAACCGGGAAGGTAATCGGAAGATACTGTTCAATGACTGCCGTGTCCGTGTGGCAGATGCCGCTTGCGACCAGCTTGACCAGTACTTCGCCGGCCTTCGGTTCAGCGAGTTCTACCGTTTCGATTGCGAGTTTACCTTTTTCGCGAGTGACAGCTGCTTTAACCTTCATTCTGTTGTTCCTCCGTATTATGTAATATTTTAGTGTTAACGTATTATGTGTCGTCAAAGCAATTATACAGATAATTCCGGATGATTTCAATAGCTTGTCAGAATTTTAAGTCGTCAATAAACGCGGCTGACGCAGGTATCCGGACACCGGATGAACAAACAGCGGCAAGGCAGCCGGGGATATCATGGAACAACAGAGCTGTTGCGCCAGACTCCGGCGTGACGATCCGGCCGTCTTTACGGCTGAATATTATGTTCTTCAGAACGACATTTGTGTTTCCCGTGAGCTTGATAAAGCTCTCTTTCAGGACCCACAGCTCGAAAAAGCCGAAAACCTTCAGTTCGCCAGGCGCGCAGACACGCTCGGCGACGCCTTGCCTGACGGGCCGGATCGTTTCAATATCGGCGCCGACCGGCCCTTCCGATACGGCACACAGGACATGCGACGATGTATGGCTTAGGGAAAAATGGATATCGGGCCTCGTTTCAAAGTACGGTTTTCCCGAGGGATGCCTGGAGACTGACGGCATGGAAATGCCGTAAATATCGCGGACGGCATATCTGAGCAGTGCGTAGACGGCCGCGCGCCCGGAGGCCCGGTCGGACCTCGTATAATACAGCTTAATGATATCACCCGCTTTACTCGTTTATTTCTGCTTATTATATTACAAAGGCAAATATAACACTACCATTCTCCGGACAGTTGTGATAATATATATAAGATATAGTTATATTTTATGAGCGATTTCAACAGTGAAAAATATGGACATGCTGTCAGATACTGTTAATGAAGGGGAGGGCTGAAGCTGTGCGGAAACGCCGTTATTTCATCAGCATATTGTGTCTCGCGGTTTTGCTGACGGCCCTTTCCGGCTGCTTTAATATGACTGCCGACGAGCTTTACAGCCTCCCGCAGGCTTCAAAAGAATACCTGAAGCTCCAGGAGCAGATCAACGTGGTATTGGCTTCCGGAGCCGAATATTCTCCGCCGACGGCGGGCCTCAACCGTCAGTCCGTTCAGCATAAGGATCTCGACGGAGACGGGAAAAACGAAGCGATCGTTTTTTTTAAAACCACCGAAGACAAACCAATGAAGATCCATGTTTTTAAGCAGACGGAGGACACATATCAGACGGCCACCGTGATCGAAGGCGCCGGAACGGCCATTGAGAGGATACAGTATGCGGATCTGGACGGCGACGGCGACAGCGAGCTCATCGTTGGATGGCAGATTGCCGCACTCCTCCACATGTCAATTTATTCCTTCAAAGACAATCAGTCCAGCCTGCTGAGGGAATGCGACTACTCAAAAATTGTCACGAACGATATGAACGGCGACGGGAATACGGACGTCATGGCGCTGCGCCTGCCGTCGGCGGAGCTCCCCGGCGAAGCTGATTTGTTCATGTTCCGTCCCGACGGCAATGTCGAAAAGAACACGGCGTCGCTTTCCAAGGGAATCGATTCCATTTCGCGCATCTACAGGGGCAAGCTGTCGGACGATGCGCCGGCGGTTTTTGTCGAAAGCGGTTATAACGGCGGCGTCATAACCGACATTTTGGTCTGGCACACTGACAGCCTCGTCAATGTATCGGTCAATTCCTCGAGCGGTGTCAGCGAGGACACTATAAGAGCTTATGCGATTTACAGCTCGGATATCAACAGTGACGGCATCAGGGAGGTCCCGCTGCCGAGACTGCTGCCTTCGGCACCGGAGACGAATTATTATGCCGTCGACTGGTACGCGTATGACAAGTCCGGTCATAAGAAAGACGTTTTTTCCACATATCATGACAATTCCGACAAGTGGTATCTGATCCTGCCCGACGACTGGAAGGACAGCATCACCGTACGGAGAGACGACACGGTTTCCGGCGAGAGGACGCTTATCTTTTCATATATTGACGCGTCGGATATGACCGATACGGATTTGATCGCCAATGATGAGAATTCTGTGGATTTCCTGGCGATTTATACGCTGTCGGGCGATAACAGGGAGGACAGGGCCAAGCTCCCCGGGAGATTTCTGCTTCATGAGCAAGGTGAAACCATCTATGCCGCCAAGATATTGACGTCTTCTGTCGACATCACGGTGACAAAGGCGGTTATTACTGAGAACTTCGAGCTGATTTATCCGGAATGGACAACCGGCGTGATGTGATCGGGTTTGATATCCCTGCGGTTTATAGAGAACCCTTTGAAATAAGGAGGATATGCAATGAAAAAAGTCCTTGTACTTGAGGATGAGACAAGCATACGCAGCTTCGTGGTGATCAATCTTAAAAGGGCCGGCTATGAGGCAATCGAGGCCGGAACGGGCGCCGAGGCGTTTGAGCAGCTCAAGGCCAATCCCGATATCAAGGTGGCGATATTGGACATCATGCTCCCCGATATTGACGGTTTTGAGGTCTGCCGGAAGATCAGGGCAGCCGACCCCCATATCGGGATCATCATGCTGACGGCCAGGACGCAGGAGATGGATAAGGTCACGGGCCTGATGACGGGCGCCGACGACTATGTGACGAAGCCTTTTTCACCGGCGGAGCTGACGGCGCGCATCGACGCCCTTTACAGACGCACAGGCGGCCCGGAACAGTTTGACACCGGTGAGATCATACAGGGGCCGTTCCGGTTGAATACAAGGAACAGGACGCTTGAGAAAAGCGGTGTGCGCATTAAGCTGACCCAGGTGGAATACGCGATCATGAAGATGTTTATGGATAACCCGGGCAAAGCGCTCTCAAGAGAGGATATACTCAACACCGTGTGGGGCAGGGATTATTTCGGTGAGCTGAAAATCGCCGATGTCAATATCAGGCGCCTCCGGATTAAAATCGAAGACGACCCCACAAATCCGAGCTTCATCACGACGGTATGGGGCTACGGTTATAAGTGGGGCTTATGACTGGATTAACCGCGAAAATCTCCTTATTGTAGGGCAAGGGCTCTGCCCTTGCCGCTAACGTTGAGAATTGCCGACCAAAGGCAGGTGAAAATGTGAGAAAAAAGCGTACAAAGCAAAGCATCGGGCTGAGGCAGCGCTGGATCAGAAGCGGTGTGCTCATCGTCCTCATCACGCTGGTTGTCGTTATTCTCGCGTTTTCACTGTTCATTAACTCGAATTATTACTCGACGGTACGGACGGGGCTAGAAGCGAAGGCGAAGACAGCTACAGATTTCTTCTCCAACTACGTCGCGAAGTCCTATACCGAATATTTCAGCAACGCGTACCGGTATACCGAGTCCTTCGATGACAGCGACAGACTGGAGCTGCAGTTTCTTGACGGCGACGGCAGGCTCATGTATTCCACCTTCGGCATATCGGCCGGGTCGTCCCCGAATTCACCGGACACATCCAAGGCGATCAGTTCGGGCCAGATTTCCTACTGGGTCGGCAAGGTGCAGTCCACCGGCGAGCGGATCATGTCCGTTTCCGCGCCGCTCTTGTATTCGGAGAGCCAGGTGATCGGCGTCATGCGGTATGTCACGAGCATGAAGATCGTCGACAGGCAGATCGTCATCAGTATTTTGGCGGTTTTCGCCATAGGGGCCGTCATTATGCTTTTTGTCATCTTTATCAACCTTGTTTTCATTCGCTCGGTCATCGAGCCGGTCAGCGAAATTACGAAAATGTCCAAGCGCATCGCACAGGGCAGCTACGGCATCCAGATCAGCAAGGATTACCGTGACGAGATTGGGGAGATGGTGGATTCCATCAACGAGATGTCTCTCAAGATCGCCCAGTCTGAAAAGGTGCAGACAGAGTTCATCTCGTCGATTTCCCATGAGCTCCGGACGCCGCTGACAGCCATCACAGGCTGGGGCGAGACGCTTATTTACAACGAGCAGATGGACGGCGAGACAAAAAAGGGCATCGCCATTATTTTGAAAGAAGCGCGCCGGCTCACAAAAATGGTGGAGGAGCTCTTGGAATTCACGCGCATGGAGGACGGCCGGTTTACGCTCAATATCGAGCTCATTGATATTGTCGCCGAGCTCGAGGACTCGATCTTCACGTACCGCGAGCTGCTGCTTCAGGACGAGCTGGAGCTTATCTATGAACCATATATTGAAGAGATGCCGCCCATACCGGGCGACCCCAGCCGCTTGAAGCAGGTGTTTCTGAATCTGTTCGACAACGCCGCCAAATATGGGCGGGAGGGGAAGCGCGTCGAGGTTTCCGTTGACATGGACAGCAGCTTTGTCTATATCAGGATACGCGACTTTGGCCCCGGCATTCCGGAGGACGAGCTCGCCCACGTCAAAATGAAATTT
>CAZJCH010000183.1:4582-5573 GCA_964544005.1 uncultured Papillibacter sp. | reverse complement strand
CGTCGTCCACGTTAACAACCTGATCCGGGTGCCGGATGATATTGATCTGGCGATGGTGGCGCCCATGGGCTGCGGCATCCAGACGGGCGCGGGTGCGGTTTTGAATTACCTCAAACCCGATCCCGCAAGTTCTATTATAATAACCGGCTGCGGGCCTGTTGGCCTCTCCGCCGTCATGGCGGCGAAAATCGCCGGCTGCGCGACAATCATCGCCTGTGACATCATCGATTCGCGGCTGGATATGGCAAAGGAACTCGGGGCGACACATACGATCAACAGTAAAAATGTTCAGAGCGTCATTGATGAAGTCAAAAGACTGACCCGTATCGGGACAAACTATGCCATCGACTGTACGGGTATCGGCGCGTGCGTCCGTCAGTCGCTGAACTGCGTCCGGAGCCTCGGAACCTGCGTCGTTTTGGGCGCGACGCAGGAGCTGACAATCCATGTGGAAAATGAGCTCATGGGCACAGGGAAAAAGCTGGTCGGTATCGTGGAGGGCTGTTCGATTCCGCAGCTTTTCATACCCCAACTGCTGGAATATTACAAAAAAGGCATGTTCCCCTTCGACAGGCTCATTACGTTTTATGAGTTTGAAGATATCGCAAGAGCGTTCGAGGATACGCACAAGGGCGCTGTCATCAAAGCCGTACTGAGGATGGAAGAGAAAGCATAGCATTACACGCGTGTATGCGCGCTGATTTATACGCAGCTCTATCGGAGCTGCGTATAAATTGATTGCTCAAGGTAATGATGGCACTATAGGCAATCATATCTTGGGGGTGGCAGTCATAGCAAAGAAAACTCTCGCTTTCCTGTTTTCACTTAGCCTTATCTTGTCTCTTGTCAGCGCCTGTAACCGGACGCCGCGGCAGGAACCGAGCCCTTCGCCGACGGCCGGGACAAGCGCGCCGACAGAGACAACCACCGAAGCGAGCACGCCGGCCGAGACACCGGCGGGTCGCAGTTCTTTTTGACCTTCGCCCCCCGG
>CAZJCH010000183.1:0-4572 GCA_964544005.1 uncultured Papillibacter sp. | reverse complement strand
ATCCGCGGCCTCGCCGGCGAGATATCCGCCAGCCTGGGGCCGGAGGGCGGCATAGTCGTGGAATCCGATCCGATCATGCTGCCGGTCGAGGTCTGCATCGATATCGGGCTCCTCTTGTCGGAGCTGGTGTCCAACGCGGTGAAGCACGCGTCGCCCCGGGGCGCGGCCTCGGAGATACGGGCGAGGCTGCGAGCCTTAAAAGAGGCACATGGGACGGCACCGTCTATACGAATACATTTGCCGGCATCCGGTTTACAGCGCCCGAGGGTTGGCTCATCGCGACGGACGAGCAGATCGCATCCCTCATGGGCCAGGCGGCGGACTTCTTCACCGACGAACAGAAATGGCTCATCGAATCCGCGAAGCTGACGAGCATCTACGACATGATGGTCCAGGACCCCATGACAATGACAAATGTCGCCGTCCTATTCGAGAACCTGTCCGTATCCGGCGGGCTGAACGTAACGGAAGAGGATTATCTCGAAATCGCAACAGCGCAGCTGTCCGCCATGGAGACGCTGGACTATACCTTTGAGGGACCAAGTGAGGCGACGGTCAACGGCGTTTCGTATGACACGATCATGGCCTACGAGGAGAACAGCGATATAACGCAGTATTATATGGTGCGCAGACAGGACAACTATATGGTCGTCTTACTGATCACCCTGACCGGCAATACGGAAATCGGGGATCTCCTCACATATTTCAAATAGGATAAGCGCATACCAGCCAACGAAGCCCCCACGAGAAACCTCGTGCGGGGCTTACGTTTTGCCGGTAATAAATCGTCACTGCGTCTATACGGATAAAGCCCCGCATGATAAGACATGCGGGGCCGCTTATTTGCTTATGATGCGCTATATCCTGCCCTCGCCTTTGAGCCAGGCGATGGTGTCGCGAATTGTCTCTTCAAAGGGGCGGGCTTTGTAGCCGAGTTCTTTTGACGCTTTGGCGTGGGAATACAGAGAGTTTACTCCCAGGGTGTGGAGGGAATACGTACAGAACAGCGGCTGCTGGCGCCGGAGCTTGTAATAAAGCGCGGTGAAAGGGAGCCCGGCCTTTGCCAGCCACATGGGCGCGAAAAACCGCGTCTTTTTTTTGCCTGTTTCCTTGTGGAAGAGGCCGAACATCTCCGGGACGGACACCTGGCGGTTGCCCAGTATATACCCCTCGCCCGACCGGCCTCTTTCGGCGGCGGCGACGATGCCCTGCGCCACGTCGCGCACGTCGACAAAGTCAAAGCCGCTTTTGACGCCGACGGGCATTTTGCCGCGGCAGAACTGGATGATAAGCTGCGTGATGTTGTTGCTGCGGGCATAATCAAACGGGCCGAGGATGCCGCAGGGGAACACGACGGTGGCGTTGAGGCCGTTTTTGACGGCGGCGCTGACGCAGGCTGTCGCCTCGGCCTTTGTCTTGGCGTAGGGGCCGACGACCTTGGAGGGGTCGAAGGCGTCGATCTCCGTCATGATCTGGCCGCTGGGCAGCGTCGGCATCGCGTGGATGGAGCTGACGTAAACGAGCTTTTTCACTTGCTTTAAAACGCAGGCGTCGACGATGTTTCTCGTGCCGTCAACATTGACCTCATATATCTTTTTGCTGCTTTTCATGGACGTGCTGACAATCCCGGCGCAGTGGATGACGACGATTTCGGTCCCCTCGGGGACGTCAAAAAACCGCGCCAGGGCGTCCCTGTCGAGAAGGTCGCCCGCGACCTGCTCAATATCCGGAGGGAGGCTCGACGCCGACTTGTCCCCCGGCATCACAAGGACGCGGATATCATGATGCCCGGATTCAAGCAGCTCCCTGACGACGGCGCTGCCCAAATGACCGGCCGCGCCCGTCACTAAATATTTAATACGCATGAACACATCCCAGCTTTCTTGGCCCCAAAGCAAAAATGCATGCATTTTTGCGAACACATTGTTGATTATCTGTCACAATTTAATTATAATAACATTGTGTCTATTATCAACAATCAGATTCGAGCAATATGAATGATTCCCGACAGGCATACGGTTATATGTCGTGTATCACGGGAAACGAAAAGTAAACTTTTTATGAACGGGTGGGATACGACATGCCGGAAAAAACGGACAGACGGATCAGATACACAAAGATGGTATTAAAGCAGAGCCTTTTGAAGCTCATGCACGACAGGCCGATTGAAAAGATTTCGGTCAAGGACATATGCGAGGGCGCCGATATCAACCGCGGTACCTTCTACACGCATTACAAGGACCCCTACGACCTGTTGGCCCAGATCGAAAACGAGCTGTTCGATGAGATCAGCGTCTCCGTTGAATCGTCCCTGAAGGCCGAGTCCATTTCAGGACTCATGGATGAGATTTTTGTGTCGATTATGGAGAACATCGATCTCTGCCGTGTCTTGTTCAGCGACTACGGGGACAAGGTGTTTGTGCGGCGCATCATGTATATCGCCCGTGACAAGAGCATCGCCGAGTGGAAAAAGATGCTGCCGTCGGCGGGTGTCGAGCAGCTTGAACGCCTGTACACCTTTTTTGCCAGCGGCTGCGTCGCCGTCGTCCAGGACTGGTTCCAGAACGGCATGAAGGAGAGCCCGCAGGAGCTGTCCGATTTCATAGAAAAGATCTCGGCCCACGGCCTGCGCGCGTTTCGGTAGAAAACGCCCCACCTCACGGTGGGGCGCAGAATTTTGTTCAGTTCAATACATGACTGACAAATACCTCGACGATCCGGGGGTCGAACTGTTTGCCGGAGCACCTTAAAAGCTCCGCTGTCGCCTCCTCCTTTGACCGCGTTTTCTGGTAAGGGCGGATGGCCGTCATCGCTTCATAAGCGTCGGCCACCGCGATGATTCTTGCCTGGTAAGGGATTTCCTCGCCTTTAAGGCCCTCCGGATAGCCGTTGCCGTCCCACCGCTCGTGGTGGTAAAGGACATATTCGGCCAGCTTGACATACTCATCGGAGGATTTGAGTATCTGATAGCCTGTTTCCGAATGCCGCTTAACAATGGCGTATTCCTCTTCCGTCAGCCTGTCCGGCTTATTCAGGATTTCGGGGGGGATGATGATCTTCCCGATATCGTGCAGCACGCCAGCGCTTTTAATATCGGTGACCTCCTGTTCGGAAAGGCCCATGGCCTTGGCGATGGCCTCGCTGTATTGCGAAACACGTTCGGTGTGGATTTGCTCGCTGTCATATTTGAAATTGATATTGCGAAGGACCGTTTCTATCGTCTGGCTCCGCATGATTTTGCCGTGCTTGAGCTTTTCTCGGTACATCTGGTTGTCGGCGTTCATGATAATAACGTCGATGCTCTCGGAGGGATCGGTCTTAACGGAAAAGCCAATCGCCAGAGAGACAATAACCGAGTCGATCGTGACGGATTCCGCCGCTTTGCATATGCTCTTCTTAATGCTTTCGGCTTCCTCCGTGCTTGTCAGGGACATCAGGATCTGGAATTCGTCGCCGCCCATGCGCGCAATGACGGCGTCGGGCCGGCACGCCTTTTTAAGGATATCGGCCACCGTGATGAGCAGCTGATCGCCCGTTTTATGCCCGAAGGCGTCGTTTGTGAGCTTCAGGCCGTTGACGTCGACGGTCATAATTGTCAAAGGCAGGTTTTTGCCCACGTCGGCCTCGCCGACGGCATCCTCCATGAAACGCCGGTTGTAAAGTCCCGTCAGGGGATCGTGAAAGCTCAGGTACTCGATTTTTTTCTGACGGTCCCTGTACTCGGAGAAATCCCTGAAGACGATAATGGCACCTGTAATCAGGCCGTTTTCATCCTTTATCGGCGACGCGTGTATATCAACAGGTATTTGTGCCCCGGTCTGCGAAATTAAGAGCACAGGGTCAATCGTCCTAAAGCTTTCCGAGGCCTTCAGCACGATTTTCGCGGGATCCCGGTGGGGCTTTTTCGTCGCTTCGTTGATAATTTTGAATACAGTATTGAATTGCTTTCCAAGGGCTTCCTTCTGCGACCATCCCGTCAATGCTTCCGCGATCGGGTTCATCACAATAATATTGCCCTGCGCGTCCGTCGATATGACGCCCTCGCCAACGGACAGCAGCGTCGTCCGAAGCCGCTCGTTTGACTGCTGCAGCGCGTCCATCATGCGGAGTCTTTGTGTAATGTCGGCCTGGATCCCGATCGTCGCGTAGATGCCGCCGTATTGATCATGCATGGCCGTCACCGCGTATTCGCAGGCGAAGGTCGAGCCGTCCTTCCGCCGGCTGATATTGATATTCGTGTAGGTTTTGCCTTCAGCCATCGCTTTGAACATCTCGTTTTGCTGCTCTTCCGACGCCGGATTTGCCAGCAGCATAGTCGGCGAACACCCAAGGAGCTCCTCCGGGTCATAACCGTGCAGATCCTTTACCCGCCGGTTGGCGTAGATAATTTCTCCGGTCATATTTGTCAGGATGACAGAGTCTGAGATATTCATCAGCGCCGTATTCAGAAAACCAATCCATTCGTTCGTCTTTTTTCTGTCCGTACAGTCCGTAAAATAACCGCTCCAAATGGTTTTGCCGTTGTCGTTCTTGTCCGGCAGTGCAATGCTCCTTATCCAGCGGAGTCCTTTT
>CAZJCH010000182.1:0-5574 GCA_964544005.1 uncultured Papillibacter sp. | reverse complement strand
TCCCGCGGACCGCAGATCCTCATTTCCCGGACGCATCCGGGGCTAGTCAAGCGGCTGTTCGAGCTGGAGGTGCCGGAAATATACGACGGCATCGTTGAAATCAGAAGCATTGCCCGAGAGGCCGGAAGCCGAACGAAAATCGCCGTCATCTCCTGTGACCCGGAGGTCGATCCCATCGGCGCCTGCGTCGGGCCCAAGGGCGGCAGAGTTTCCTCCATCGTCGACGAGCTCCACGGTGAAAAGATCGATATCGTTAAATACAGCGATGTCGTTGAGGAGTACATCGCGTCGGCTTTAGCGCCGTCGGACGTCCTGAGCGTGACCGTTCTCGACGAGGGCAAGAGCTGCCGCGCTGTCGTGCCGGACAATCAGCTCTCGCTGGCCATCGGCAAGGAGGGGCAGAACGTCCGTCTCGCGGCCAGGTTAACGGGATATAAAATAGATATTAAGCCGGCGAGCCAAAGCTGAGAATAGTGTGAAGGGTGAAGAGTGAAGTGAGGAGTTTTGGAACGGGAGAAGACGGCGCAATATAAAAGCAAGAAATTTGCCTTAAAGATCATCCGTTTATATCAGCGCCTCTGCTCAGGCCGCCGTGAATATGACTTATTCAAGCAGTTGCTCCGGAGCGGGACAAGCATCGGTGCAAATTTAGCCGAAGCTGAGTGCGCAATCAGCAGAAAAGACTTTTTGGCAAAAGTTTATATTGCCCTGAAAGAATGCTCAGAAACATGCTATTGGCTCGAGTTGCTTTATGAAACTCAATATTTGTCAAAAGAGGAATTCGATAATATTCACGCCGATTGTGAAGAGCTGAAAAGAATGCTGTCATCCACAACAAAAACGATCAACTCCTCTCTCAAATCCTAATTCTACAACTCCACTCTCCACTCTCAAAACTCCACTCTTAATTGCACTCTCCACTCTCAAAACTTCACTCTGGAAAGGAGCCTGGTCATATGCAGAAAAAAATACCGATGCGGCAGTGTCTGGGCTGCCGGGAGATGAAGCCGAAAAGAGAGCTTATCCGCGCCGTCAGGTCGCCGGAGGGCGTCGTTTCACTGGATTTCAAGGGCAAAAGCCCGGGCCGGGGCGCTTATGTTTGCAAAAAAACCGACTGCCTGAAAAAGGCGATCAAGTCAAAAGCGCTTTCACGGGCGCTTGAAACGGCGATCCCCGAAGAGGTCATCGCCGCCCTGCAGGGGCAGATGGAGGCGCTCGATGGATAACAGACTGCTTGGCATCGCAAAAAAAGCCGGCATGCTGGAGATCGGCGACGAATCCGTCGGCCATGCTGCCCGAGATAATAAAGCAAAAGTGATCCTGTCGGCAGCAGATGCCTCAGACCGTTCGAAAAGGCAGGCGCGGGGCTATGCGGAAACATGCGGCGCTATCCATCTTGTCCTGCCGTCTACCAAAGAAGAGCTGAGTTTAATCATCGGCAGAGGCTCACCGGGAATGCTGACAATACTGGATGCCGGTATCGCGGCAAAATACGTCTCCATGCTGGCATCGGCGGACCCTGAACAATATGGCGAAGCGGCCGGTCGTCTGGCTGAACAAGCCGAACGCACGCGCCAGCGGCAGAAAGAGACACTGGCGCACTTAAGAAACAAACGAACCGGTAAGAGGAGGACAACACAATGAGTACGATGTTTAAATACAGGGTCCATGAGGTGGCCAAGGACTTCAAGCTCCCGACAAAAACCGTCACCGAAATACTGACCGAGTATTACGCTGCGCCGAAAAATCATATGCAGGTCCTGACGGCTGAGGAGCTGGACCTGATATTTGAATACCTGACGCAGCATCACCAGATTGAGAGCATTGAAGAAATTTATGCCGTTGTCTCTCCCTCCGCCGTACCAGCAGCGGGCGCAGCTGACAAGACCGCCGCCGGAAAAGAAGCGCAGACTGAAAAAGCCGCGCCCGGGCAGAACACGGAGGAGCATAAAAAGCCCGCGGCTTCAGCACCGGCACAGACCGGGCAGCCCCCGGCACAGGTCCAGAGGCCCCAGCAGCAGCCGCCGGCACGAAAACCCGACAAGCCTTTCGTGCCGCGTCAGGCCCCGCAAAAACGCGTCATCGATACCTCGGGCGCAACGATTAACATCGATAAATATGACGAGCGGCTGGATCGTCTTGTTCCCCAACGCGCTGAGCATATGGCGCGCGGCAAAGAAAAATTTGCAAAGAAAACCCAGAACCGCACCCCCACTGTCGCTCAGGGGGCAAAGCGCCGTCAGGAAGAACGCGAAAGGATGCAGCGCCTCCAGTTTGAGATTGCCAAGAAAGCACAGCTCAAGGTCAGCATCCCCGACGAAATCTCTGTCGGTGAGCTGGCGGCCCGAATGAAAAAGACGGGCACTGACGTCGTTAAGAAACTCATCAAGCTCGGCGTCATGGCTTCTTTATCTGATATTATCGATTATGAAACAGCGGCGCTTGTCGCCATCGAGCTCGGCTGCAAGGTCGAGCATGAGGTCGTTGTCACGATTGAGGAACGCCTCTTTGACGACAGGGTCGACAGTGACGAGGAGCTTGTCCCGAGAGCGCCCGTCGTCGTCGTGATGGGTCACGTTGACCACGGCAAGACCTCGCTTCTGGATAAGATCCGCGAAGCGAATGTGGCGCAGGGGGAAGCCGGTGGGATCACGCAGCACATCGGCGCGTACCGCGTCGATGTAAACGGCAGTCCCATCACCTTCCTGGACACACCCGGTCACGAGGCGTTTACAGCCATGCGCGCCCGCGGCGCCAAGGTCACCGATATCGCCATTCTTGTCGTGGCCGCCGACGACGGCATCATGCCGCAAACGGTGGAGTCTATCAACCACGCGAAGGCCGCGAATACTCCGATCGTCGTCGCCATCAATAAAATGGATGTACCCGGCGCCAATCCGGACAGAATAAAGCAGCAGCTCACAGAATATAGCCTTCTCAGCGACGAGTGGGGCGGCGATACGATCATCTGCCCGATCTCGGCGAAAACAGGTATGGGGATCGACCGCCTCCTTGAAATGGTCGTCCTGACGGCCGAAATGGGCGAGCTCCGGGCCAATCCGAACCGTCCGGCCCGCGGCACCGTCATCGAGGCGCGGCTTGACAAGGGCCGCGGCCCGATCATGACCGTTCTTGTTCAAAACGGTACGCTGAAGCAGAACGATATCATCATCGCCGGAACGGCTGTCGGCCATGTCCGCGTCATGACAAACGATAAGGGCGAGCGCGTGAGCGAAGCGGGCCCATCCGTACCGGTTGAAATCTCCGGTATGTCCGAAGTCCCCGACGCCGGCGACACCTTCAACGCCGTCACCGATGAGCGCATGGCCAGGGAGCTCGTGGAGCAGCGCAAATCAGAAAAGAAAAACATGGGTGTCATCCCCGTCAAGGTCTCGCTGGAGGATCTGTTCTCCCGGATCCAGCAGGGCGAGCTTAAAGACCTGAATCTCATCGTTAAGGCGGATGTTCAGGGCTCGGCGGAAGCCATCAAGACCTCTCTGGAAAAGCTGACAAACGAAGAGGTCAGGGTCCGCGTGATTCACTCCGGCGTCGGCGCCATCAGTGAAACGGATGTCATGCTGGCGGCGACGAGCGGCGCGATCATTGTCGGCTTTAACGTCCGGCCGGACAACGCCGCGCGTGACAGCGCCATAAGGAGCAATGTGGATATCCGGATGTACAGCGTGATTTACGAGGCCATAGGCGAGGTCGAAGCGGCGATGAAGGGTATGCTCGCGCCGAAGTATAAAGAGGTCGTCCTCGGCCACGCCGAGGTCCGCCAGATCTTCAAGGCTTCAAACATCGGCACCATATGCGGCAGCTATGTGACGGACGGCAAGATCGTCAGGAACAGTTCGGTGCGTGTCATTCGCAGCGGCATAGTCGTCCACGAGGGCGAGCTGTCGTCCCTGCGCCGGTTCAAGGATGATGTGAAGGAAGTCGCAACAAACTATGAATGCGGCATTTCAATCGAAAAGTTCAATGACGTCAAAGAGGGCGACATCATCGAAGCCTTCATCATGGAGCAGATTAAGGTTTAGTGTGGAGAGTGAAGAGTGGAGTGTGAGGTTAACTCCACTCTCCACACTTCAAACTCCACTCTTACGGAGTAATTACTATGTCAACAAACAAATTTAACAGGACAAACGAGGATATCCAGCGCGTTTTGGCGATTCTGATCCGAAATGTCAAGGACCCAAGGGTCAATCAGGGCATGCTGAGCATCACGGCTGTCGAGACAACGGGTGACCTGCGGTACAGCAAGGTCTACCTCAGCGTGATGGGTCTCAAGTCGGAGAAGGAACTGATGAAGGGCCTGAAATCGGCGTCAGGGTATCTGCGGCGCGAGTTGGGGAATTCCCTCCAGCTTCGCTATACCCCGGAGCTGATATTCGAGTTGGACAAGTCTATCGAGCACGGCGCCACTATCAGCAGGATTTTGAACGGGCTCGATATTACAGCGGATGAAGGGGATAAAGAGGATACGGATGAACAGTCGTGAAACGGCGCTCTGGTTAAAGGCGCGCGACAATTTTCTTATTTTAACGCACCGCAGGCCGGACGGCGATACGCTGGGGTGCGCGGCCGGGCTCGCCGAGGGGCTTAGCCAAGCGGGTAAAACCGCCTTTATTCTTTTTAACCCGGAAGCGACGGCGCGTTACGCGACATATGTCCAAAAGCACTGGGCGCCCGACGGCTTTACGCCGTCTTTCGTCGTTGCCGTGGATATCGCGTCGCCCGATCTTTTCCCCGTCAACTGGCAATCAGCCGACAGCAGCATTTCTCTTTGTATCGACCATCATCCGTCGAACACCGGTTATGCTAAGACGACATGTCTTGATACGGAAAAAGCTTCCTGCGGCGAGATTATTTATGAGATATTGACGGCACTCTCCGGCCGCATCAGCGCGGATACGGCGGCCTCTTTATATGTCGCGGTCTCCACAGATACCGGGTGCTTCGCTTACTCCAACACCAACGCCAATACGCACCATGTCGCCGGCGCGCTTGTTGACGCCGGTGCGCCGATCGGCGATATCAACAAGGCCCTTTTCCGGACGAAGGCGAAAAGCCGTATCCTGATTGAAGCCAATATCATATCAGGCATGGAGTTTTATTATGACGGCGCCGTGGCAATCGCAACGATCACCCGTGACATGATGAAAACCGCCGGCGCCGGCGAAAACGAGATGGACGATATCGCTGCCATCCCGAACTCTATTGAAGGTGTTATTGTCGGTATAACAATCAGGGAAATCACCGGTCCCGGTGACTGCAAGGTGTCCATTCGGACGACGCCGAAGGTCAATGCCGATGCGCTCGCGTCCAGGTTTGGCGGCGGCGGCCATGCCATGGCGTCGGGCTTTAACCTCAATGTGTCCGTAGGGGAGATGAAAAAGCTGCTATTGAACGCGCTTGGCGAAATCTTCCCTATGAAATCAGACGGATAAAATAATGAACGGGATTATTATTATCGACAAGCCTGCCGGCTGGACGTCCCATGATGTCGTTGCAAAGCTCCGCGGCATATTGAGGGAAAAACGCGTCGGCCACGGCGGAACTCTTGACCCGATT
>CAZJCH010000181.1:0-5583 GCA_964544005.1 uncultured Papillibacter sp. | reverse complement strand
CTAATAATCACACAAAAGCTGATTTTTTTTTTGTTGTTTATTGCAATTACGTCGATGTGTATCTAAAATTTATGTCATTTTGCTATATTATTACCGGCCGGTTTTGCCCGGATATCTCCGATATTCAGCCGGATGTTATTTTGCGCCGCGATGTCCTTTAGAAACTGCGTGATGGCATCCTTGTTGGAATTCAGGAGCTCCGAGGTCAGTTGGTCCTTTGTCGCCGGCGGCAGCTTTTTCAGGAGCATTTTTGCAACGGGCGCGGGCATGCCCCCCGCGATGAGCTTGGCAGCCGGGTTGTCGGACTGCCGCAGCTTTTCCAGCATCAAAGGCAGAAACTGCTCGATCAGCCCGTCGTAATCAATGTCCCTGATGTCAATTTCAAGCTTAATCATACCGTATCACTTTCTTTCATTCTATTATGTATCACAATATGCCGGGCCCCGTTTATTATGCTCTGAAAAGGGACGGTGTCTGCTTTTGGGCTTCACGGGATTTCGGGTTAACCATTGGTTAACAAACTTATCGAAAGTTAATTCCGGCTCCATTGATTATTTTCTTCGGCGCGCCTATACTGAAGCCAAGAGGTGAGCATATGGGAAAAATTAATATCGGCGCATTCATTGCATCGCGCCGGAAGGAAAGAGGGCTGACCCAGGAGGAACTGGCGGACTATCTCGGCGTCTCGAAGCCTGCCGTCTCGAAATGGGAGTCCGGCCAGAGCTACCCCGATATCATGCTCCTGCCGGTGCTGGCATCTTACTTCAACACGAGCGTCGACGAGCTCATCGGCTATGAGGCGCAGATGACGAAGGCGGACATCCGAAAGCTGTATGACCGCCTTTCTGCAGCCTTCGCAGCCGAACCGTTTGAAGGCGTTCATGAGGAAATTCAGGAATATGTCCGTAAATATCATTCCTGCTGGAATCTCCTGTTCGCTCTGGCGCTCCTTCTCATCAACAATTCCATGCTGGCCGGCGGCCCCGAAAAGATGCCCGAAATTCTTCGGGAAGCGTCCGATCTGCTGGGAATTATCGAGAAGGAGAGCGGCGATGCAAAGCTCATAAAGGATTCCCTGTCGCTGCGCGCGTACTGCTGCCTGGCGCTGAATGAGCCCGCCTGCGCCATCGACCTGCTGGACGATTTTGACGAGCAGCAGACGTCGCCGGAGATCCTCTTAGCCAAAGCGTACGCGATGAAAGACGACACCGACCGGGCAAAAGGGATCCTGCAGCGGTTTGTCTATCATAACGGCGTCAATGTTTTCGCGGCAATGCCAGACTTGATGGCGCTCTATGCCGGTGATCCCGGTCGTCTGGATGACTGTCTCCTGCTCGCGCAACGAGTCGGAGAGGTGCTGGAGCTCCGGAAAACAATGCCGCATCAATACTTCACGCTGTACCTGACGGCGTCGATGCTTTACGCGGCGGCACAAAATAACAGCAGGGCGCTGGACATGCTGGAGGCTTATGCGGACGTCGTGACCGACGAGAGCATCTACCCCCTGAAGCTCAGGGGCAGCGCTTTCTTCGACAAACTGGAGGAATATTACGATACGCTCGGCCTCGGCAATAAAGCCCCAAGAAGCGAAAAACTAATCAAAAAGGACTTAAAGGACATCGTCATCAATAACCCCGCGTTTTATGGCCTCATCCAGGAGGAACGGTACCGCAATCTCATCCGGCGCCTGGAGCATTTTGAGTAATTGAATATATTCAATTATTGTTCAATATTTAAACGTGCTGCTTTGTCTTGATGCCGTCATTATATCATAAATATCGGGATGCTTCCATTTTGCGGCAACTCGCGCAGGTATTATCAATTTTATGCAGAGGGCGCATATATCAATCTGTTGACTTTTTGTGTAAAGCCTGTATTATTGTATTATTATACTAATACAATAATACAGGCTTTACACGATCTGTAGTTAAAGCTTTTTATCCACATACAATTGCTGAAAATAATTCACAGTTCGTTCATATTGCTCAGCAAACAAGTTAAACTAGTACAAGTGAACAGGAAAGGTTTGATAACCGATGGGTTCAGGCGACAAGGAAGAATTATTGGTGCCGGAAGAAAAGCGGAGGAGGAGCTATAAGGGCTGGATCATTGCCCTGTCCATTCTGCTGGTGCTTTTTATTGCGTTCATCGCAGTGCGATCAATGCGCCTGCTAAAGAGCTCGGCGGCGGCGGGGACTTATACGACGCACACCGTTCGGCGCGGCGATATCACCGTGACGCTCAGCGGCAGCGGGACGCTGCAGCCGGCTGATTCCTATACGGTCACCTCCCTTATCTCCGGCGATATCCTCGCCGCGCCCTTCGAGGAAGGCGATATCGTCGGGAAGGACCAGGTGCTATACGACGTGGACAGCTCCGATATCCAGAGCGGCATCAGGCAGGCGGAAAACACCCTGAAGGACAGCCGGAACAAGCTCGACAGCGCGCTGAAGCAGATTGAAACCCTGAAGCTGAAGGCCGGCGGCGCGGGCGACATTATTGAGCTGAATGCTCAGGCGGGTGATACGGTGCAGGCGGGACAAAGCATCGCCGTCATCCGCGACAGCGACACTATGACCGTCAATGTCTCTTTCCAGAAAGCCGCCGCCGAAAAAATCAGCGTCGGCGACAGGGCCGACGTGACGCTGGGCGGTACAAACGAGACGTATACGGGCACCGTGTCGCACGTCAGCAGGGTGGATCAGGTATTTCCGGGCTATGTTGTGGCCAGGGAGGTCACAGTCGATATCAAGAACCCGGGGGCCTTTTCGCCGCTGACAACGGGATATGTCACCATCGGCGGCTTTAACGGATTGCAGAACGGGATGTTTGATTACAAGTACCAGGGCAGCGTCACGGCCACCTCCTCCGGCACCGTCTCAAAGCTCAATGTCAGGGAGGGCAGCCGCGTGACGAGGGGGCAGGTCATCGCCGTGCTGCAGAACGACGCCGTCGATCAGCAGATTCAAACCGCAAGGAGCGCCGTTGAAAACGCCGAGCTGGCGCTGGAGACACAGCAAAATAAGGCCGCCGAATATACGATCAAGTCACCCATTACCGGAACGATTGTTGAAAAAAACTATAAAGATGGCGACACGCTGCGCGCCGGTGAAGTCCTCTGTACGATTTTCGACCTCTCCCATCTGTCCCTGACGCTCAATATCGACGAGCTGGATATCAAAAAGGTCCAGCCGGGGCAGGCGGTGACGATGACGGCGGAAGCCGCCGGGGGCGCTGAATATTCGGGTACCGTTTCGAAGATCAACATCAAGGGGACGACGAAAGACGGCGTGACCGCCTACCCCGTCACGATTCAGTTCGACAGGACGGAAGGTCTTCTGCCGGGAATGAATGTGGACGCGAAAATCGTCGTTGAAGCGCTCAAGAGCGTCTTGACAGTGCCTGTCAGCGCCGTGATGCGCAATAACTTCGTGCTTCTGAAGACGGAGGAAGAAAATCCAAATGAGGCCGAGTCCGGCATACCCGCGGGTTTTGTATACACCGAGGTCGCGCTCGGCGCGGCAAACGACACCGATATCATTATTTCCGGTGGTCTTGAGGAGGGCGACGTCGTCGCCCTCCCGGACAACACGCCCAGCGCCAATGACGACAATCCCTTCCATAGGGCTCAGAACCGTGTGGGAAACGAGAGAAGCCCGGCGGGTACGGCACCGCATGCGGCGACAGGAGTGTCGGGATGACACCTATCATAGAATTCAAGGAGCTTTTTAAGCTCTACAGGATGGGCGACATTGTCATATGCAGCAGTTCGTCATCGAGGCGGTATCCTTGAGCGCCCTCGGCGGCCTGTTGGGAATCGGCTTCGGCAAAGAAGACCGCAAGGCTGAACCCCATCGACGCGCTGCGGTATGAGTGACAATTGATTAGCACATTATTGGATATATGGACGTAGGGGTTTTTGCATGTGCGGCGCGGCGCCGACAGGAAGGGCCGGCGTGAAGCCGGCCCCTACCTATTTGATATTTCTCAGTTAAAAGTTATCCCGTATATCTATCCTACGACGATCATTCTGATTTTACCGCCTTCGGAGGGGGCGCGGTCGTAGTAGACCGTCAAGGTTTCAGCGAAAGCGCGGGCGTCGTTGAGCGACGCAAACCAAGTGTTGTTCAGCTTGTTGTAGCACTCGACATCGCCTGATACCATGATATCCATGTTCGGCAGGTGAAGATATGTCTGGCCGTTCGAGGTGTAGAACGACGCGCGGCTGACATTTTTGACCTCCGTGAGGGTCACGATGGCCTCCAATTTCGTACCGTCAGCGCTGACGGCGATGCCGCCGGGTGCGCCGTTTGTTAAGGCCAAGCCTGTGATAATGGGGATTGTACCTGCTTTGTTGCCTCTATTAATAATATAGGCTGCGCGATTTGCCACATCTCCAAAACCTGGATAAGAAACGGTTATGATATCTTCTTTTAGGAACCCATACACATACCTGTCACCCGTTACATCGTTGAGGACGAGAATGTCGACGCGGCCGGCGTAGTCTTTATGGACGTAGAGGATTTTCGAGGCGCTGATTTTCGTCTGAGCCAGGTTGGCAAGGGAAATCTCAGCGACGGTACCGGCGCCGACGCGCTCGAATAACTTGACAGCCGGACTGAGGGCCGCGGAACCCAATGTCATCGCCGTGAGATCCAGTTCGCTGGTTGTGCCGGAGCTGCTGAGCCTGCTGATCATCAGCTCGCCGGGCGCTGTGGAGTATACTGTCACCAGCTCGCCGGAGAATAACGACGCGGCGCTGTCCGTCAGCTTTGGATTGCCCGATAATTCAAGGCCATTTAAAAGCGTTACCTTCACGTTCGACGCAGTTATGCCCGGCTGGACAATGCCGACAGCGGTGGTGCCGGTGATGCCTGTCGCGGCGCCGGCGACCTGGAGATCGCTTGTGAAGAGGAAGGTCACGACCTGGCCGAGCTTAAAGCTTGCAAGGCTGTCAATGGCCGAGGGGAGCACCGGGAATTCCTTGCCCATCACAGTTATTTTCGACGGACTCGAGGGGCTGGGCCAGCAGCTCTCGTAGCAGGCGGTCAGGCGGAAATCCGTGGCGTTCAGGATTTTTGCGGAGCTGTCATACGTGACGACATCATATTGCCGGATATCGGACACGGTGGCCGGCGCTCCGTTTTTGTAAACCTTATAGCCGGTATCGCCGCCTGTCAACCAACCGTATGAACCGGCGGCTCCGTCGGTACCAACGACGACGGCCTCGCCGGATTTGAGCGTGTTGATATAGACGCCCTCGGCTTTCCCGTCGGCGGAATAAAACAGCGTTACCTGCATACCCGATGCGATATCGAAATATTTCTCTCCATAGGTTTTAACCTCCGTCGGCGTATAGGCCGGCGCCGAGGCCGGTATGTCGTACCGGACGCCCGAGGTATCCTTGATCCAGGCTGCGGTTGTCTGGGATGCCGTTATAGTGAGCTGCTTGTTTTCATCGGGGAGGAAGGTGAGAACCTTTCCGGATGCGTTTAAAAGGAGCGTTCCGCGCAGGCCGAGAATGGAAGGCGGAACGACGCCGTTTACTGTCTTGAATATGCCCTGCGACGTCCGTATGGCACC
>CAZJCH010000180.1:0-5585 GCA_964544005.1 uncultured Papillibacter sp. | reverse complement strand
ACAGCGGCCTCTGCGAGGAAATCCTCTGTGGAAAAGAAGCAAACCCACCGGCTAACCTTCAGCGACAAAACGAGTAACCGAAATGGGCGTAGTAAAAGGATGGGATGGCGCGCCATCCCATCCTTTTTCATTTATGCTTAAATGCTATGCCGCGTAATATGATACGGCGATGCGCTTGCTTTCGTCCTTGCCCTCGTTTGTCACAGTAACATAGATCTTGCCCGCTGTGTCCGTCAGCTTCGTATCGAGCGTGATGGTTGTGCCTTTTCCTGTCACCGACGCGCTCACCAGGATATTGCCGTCTATTGCGGCGTCATAAATTGTCACGATATCGTTCGGCCTTAGTCCGACAAGCGTTACGGTATCATCTCCGCCGCCCGGGTTGTTGATCACGAGGATGTTGCCCACCTTTGGCGCTACGGTGACATCGGACAAATAGCTTTGCGCTGTCCGCTTGCTTTCAAGCTCATTGGTATTTTTCACCGTCACGTAGATTCTACCGCCGCCCTGCTGAAGCTCGCCGTCAGGTATCGTAATGGTCAGCGAGCTTCCGGCAGCCGGCTCGGACGCGGTAGCCGGTGTGCTCGCCTGTGTTAAATAGACACTGACGATCTGACCCGCGGTCAGTCCGGTGACCGTCACCGTATCGTCCTGACTATGGTTGTTGTCGACTTTGATATTTGCCGCCTTCAGCTGTGGCGTCACCTTTTCCGACGGGACTTTAATCGTCGCCCGGTTGCTTTCAGCTTTTTTTAACGCAGTGACCGTCACGGAAATCTTCCCGCCCGCGCTTCCCAGCTGGTCGATGGTGACTGTTGCTGCGCCGTTGACGAGGTTGGCGGACGTGACGTTCAGCACCGCCCATGGCTCCGTGTCGGAAGACGTCCTGTAAACACTGATTTTATCGCCGTCCTGAACACCCGACACCGAGATGGTGTCGAAGCTCGCGGGAACAGGCGAACCGTTTTCTTCGGTGTAATAATTGTTGACGACGGTGACGGTTTTGGCAGTCGGCGTAGCCGTTATCTCCGAGGTGTACGGCACAGACGTTCTGGGGCTTTCATTTATGCCGCTTTTTGAAATAGCTACATACACCTTGCTGCCGCGGGGCTCGAGCGCGCCTGTCAGCGTGAACCTCACGGTGGAATCAACCCCCGCCGTCACTGAGCCCAACAGGGTTCCGTCCTTGGACGCCGAATAAACGTTGACGGTATCGCCAGTCGTCAGGCCCCTCACCTCGACCTCATCGGCCGTTTCGAAATTGTTGAAAACCGTGACGGAGCTGAGAAGCGGCGCTGTCGCCGCATCTTCCGGACGGTACTCTTTCAGCGTTTTAGGGCTCTCACCAACGCCCAATGATGTCACCGTCACATAGATTGTACCGCCGGTCTTGGATAGTCCGTGCGCATTGAGGGTTACCGTGACAGAGCTTCCTGCCGCAGGGCCGGATTTCCCGATTTCAGCCAGCGGCTTAACTGAGTATACAGTAACGACATCGTCGATATCCAGGCCTTCGACTATGACCGTATCGGGCGCAACGCCAACGTTATTGTCCACGGTGATATTTCCCGCCGACGGCGCCGTCGATGTGGGTTCCGCGCTGTAGGTTTTCATCGTTTTGAAGCTCTCGCCCGCCGTGGCCGTTGTCAGCGTCACATAGAGCTTGCCGCCGGTCTGGGTAAGTCCGGGCGCATCGATGATTATCGGTACAGGCATTGATATTGCCGATATTGTCCCTGAACCGATTTCCTGCGCTGCGGCATTGTAGATTTTGACGTCGCCGATCAGGTTTGGGTCTGTGACTTCTATGACAACCTCATCCTGCGTGCCGCCGGATTTATTATTGACGGTGATATTGCCCGCCGGCAGCTTGGGTGCTTTGGCTTCCGCTTTATAGGAATAGGCTTTTTGAACACTCTCGCGGAAGTTGCCGCTTACCTGGAAGGACAGGTACAACTTTCCGCCCCCTGCGTTAAGTACATCGGACGCCAGAGTGAAGGATACGGTACCGCTGCCTGTCTCGGTCTCATCATCGATAAAAGTGTCGGTTGAGCTATACAAATTGACTTTGATGCCCCCCGGCAGGCCGTTGACGGTCACCGTATCATCGCTGGAACCATATGCGTTTGTTATGCTCACGCTCACAGAAGCCGGTACGGTAGTGGTCGGTTCCGCGCTGAAAGGAACTGTCTTCCGGCTGCTTTCCGCCTTATTGTCTTTCGTAATTGTAACGTAAACCTTACCGGCACCTTCCCCAAGCTGGGGTATATTCACTGTCCCGGCGCCATCCGTAATATCAGCAGCGTCAAGCTCCTTCGTAACCCAGTTGGCCGGTCCGGTCGGCCCTATGTAAACCGTGATCGTGTCGCCTGCCTCGACACCCGGCACTGTCACAGTGTCTTCGGTACCGGTAACCTGAGTTTCTCCCGTCTCCTCATAAAATCTGTTCACAACAATCACCGTGCCGCTGATCGCCGGCGTTGTCTCTGACGTATAGCTTGCCCGCACCCTGTCGCTCTCGACCTCGCCTGAATGCTGTACCGTAACATAAACGCTGCCCGAGGATACGCCCAGCTGATGGACGTAGAGCGTTGCTGTAGTGTCGCCGCTGACAGCTGTTGCAAGCACGGCGGCACCGACGGATTTCTGATAAATCCTTATGATATCCCCGTTTAGTACACCGCTGACGGTGATGATGTCAAGCTTGCCCGCGGCATTGTTGGTAACCGTGATATTGGCAGCCGGCGGGCTCGTTGTCTGCGGTTCGCCTGTATATGTTTCGAGAGTCCGGGCACTTTCCTCGGAACCACTGGCCGTAACGCTGACATAGACCTTGCCGCTCCCGGGCCCCAGCTGGTTGATATATACGGGTGCCGTCCCTGGGCCTGCGCCGATGGGCGTACTGCCCGTTGCGGTGCTGTATACCCTTATGATATCGGCGGCATCGAGGCCGCTGACCGCGACCGTATCCGGCGTCCCCGCCGGGTTGTTTGTCACGGTGATATCCTCCGCATCCGGCGCCGGTGTGGCAGCCGCCAGCGCCTGTATACTGAAAACGAATGCCATCGCAAGAATGGCGCACAAAAAAACCGACACTTTCTTCAACATGGTTCCGCCTCCGTTAAACGATTTATGGCCACGCGGCGTAAAGCACACATATGACACCTTACAATATTTGTCGGCACATTCCCTTCGGAGTTTATACTTCCAAAAAAATAACCGCGACAAATCCGCGGCAGACTATTTGCGTACCCCATTGTTCATGGGCAAAGCGTCTAAACAATCAATCAAAAAACGCGGTTCATCAAGACGATGAACCGCTGTTTTACTGCTCAGGAAACCGGAACATAAACTCCGTCCCTTCTCCTGTCCGGCTGGTGACGGATACGTCAATACGGTGCCGCTCAGCAATCTGCCTTGCGATGGCGAGGCCGAGCCCCGTGCCACTTTTGTTCTCCTCCGATTTGACTTTATAGAAACGATCGAAAATGTAGGGCAGGTCCTCCGCTGCGATACCCGGCCCGCAGTCGCGGACCCAAACCGTTTTACCCCTCCGGACGATATCGACAGCCCGGCTGTCGGGAGAGAACTTGACGGCGTTGTCAAGGATAATCATAAGCATCTGGCGCAGGCGGCCGTAGTCGCCGCTGACGGGCGCCGGGTCCTCCCCGGTATCCAGCCGGATATCGAGATTTTTGCCCTGTATCCGCGCGAGCTGCCGGGCGCTCCGGGCGCAGTCGCCGAGGAGCTCCTTGAGGCTGATTGCCTCCGTCTCCATCTTAAAGTCCGTATTCTGGAGCTTCGACAGGTCCAGAAGATCGTTCACAAGCCGTTCAAGAAAGATGCTCTCCTTCAGCATCTGCCGGTGGTACGCCCGCACCTGCTCCGGCTCTGTGACGACCTGGTCGGAAAGCGCTTCAAGCGACCCGCGCAGGACGGTGACCGGCGTTTTGAGTTCGTGGGAAATATTCGCCGTAAAGTCGCGCCGCAGCTTATCCAGACCATTGCTTTCCTCTCTTGCCGCCCGGAGCCTATCGCTTAAAACATCGATCGCACCGGCCAGCGCGCCGATCTCATCCTTCTGACTGACGCCCGTCCTGGCGGAATAGTCCCCCTCCGCCAGAAGCAGTGCCGCGCTTTTCATTTTTTGGAGCGGCCTTGTAATGGACAGCGCGAGAAATACCGATAGCAGCAGCGCCACAACAAGAGCGGCTGACATGCTGATAACAAGGAGCACCGTACCCTGCGCCGCCGCGTCCTCAAGCCCCTTCACCGCTGCGTGCAGCAAAACGGCGCCGACGACCGTTCCATTTATTATCACAGGCGTGCCCACCGTCAGCGTCGGGACGTCGAGGAGCGGGCTGAAGCCCTCGCTGAAGGTGGTTTTGCCGTCAAATACCTCCCGAACCACCCTGTCGGCGTCCGGCGGCAGATCGGCATAGCTGTAATCGGCCATACGGCTTGTGATCAGATTGAGGCTCTCATCCACGAGCCAGACATCGGTCATAGCGATATCGTCTATGAACCGGAGATACATACCCCAGCCGGCAAAAGCGGTATTGCCGCCGCCCATCATCCCGTTTCCTCCCGGACCGGCGCCCATACCGCCGCTCACGGTGCTGCCGCCGCTCATAAACTCCGACAACGTGCCCGCGATGGAGACAGCCCGGGCCTCCAGGTCGCGCTTCCGATCCCTTATCGTCTGCTCCCGGAAAAGCGCCGTGAAGACGACGCCGATGACGGCCGCCAACAGAATAAGCAACGCCGAGAAATACAGCGCGAGCTTTATTGCCATCTTATTCTTCATCGGCAGTCTCCTCGAACTTATACCCGACGCCCCATATCGTCCTGACGTCCCATGTGTCATGCCGGCGCTCATCCAGCTTCGCCCGCAGGCGCTTGATGTGGGAATCCACCGTCCTTGTATCTCCGAAATAATCGTAACCCCAGAGGCTGTTCAAGAGGTTGTCCCGGGAAAAGACCTTGTTCGGGTTTGTCGCCAGCGTCCAGAGTATCTCGATCTCCTTTTTCGTCAGCGGGATCTTCTGGCCGTCCACCGTAACCGCGTACTCGTCGAGATTGATCTGTAGATTGTCATACGTGAACAGCTGCTTCTTCAGCCCGTCCTCCCTTACAATCCGCCGGAGGACGGCGCGGATGCGCGCCATGACCTCACCCGGTGAAAACGGCTTGATGATATAGTCGTCCGCGCCGATGTCGAGGCCCATGATCCGCTCATAATCCTCGCCCCTGGCCGTGATCATAATGACGGGCGTGTCGGAATTCTTCCGTATCTCCCGGCAGACCTCATACCCGTCCACCTTCGGCATCATCACGTCCAGCAGGACGACGTCCGGCCGAAGCTTATAGAAAGCGTCCAGGGCCTCCCTGCCGTCATAAGCCGTCACCGGCGTATAGCCTTCTTTTTTCGTATACTCCTCCAGTATGGAGGTAATCTGCCTGTTGTCGTCCGCTATAAGGACCGTCGGCATTTGTATCACCCCGGATTCTGTTCATTTATCTTTTTCTATTATATCACAGGCCCGGATTCAATTCGTGGCAAAAGTATGTCATTTGCGTCGTAA
>CAZJCH010000179.1:0-5607 GCA_964544005.1 uncultured Papillibacter sp. | reverse complement strand
TATACGGAAAAGGCTTCCTGCAGATCATACTGTTCACCTCGATACTTTTAACGCAAATCGTTGTCTGGCTGATGAAGCCGGAGGTAACAGTAACAATTGACAGCGCCGATCATGTCGTCCGGTTAGGCATATTCCTTATCACCATCTTTTTTGCACTTTTCGCCAAGCGGATTTTCCAATCCAAGCTGCAAGAGAATGCCGACCAGATAAATTCGCAGAATATCATCACTCAGATCTCAACCGAGCTCATCAGCGTCAATGCACAAAACCTGGATGACAAGATAAACGCGGCCCTTTTCAAGCTCGGCACCTTCATGATGCCTGATCGCATTTATATCTATTTATTCGACGAAAAAACAGATGAGCTTGTCTGCAGGAACACCTGGTCCAATCCCGAAAAAGCGACCAGCATGGCGATTGGCACAGTTATCCGCGCCGACAGTTTCCCCCTTTTTACCACCAGCATCCGAACAGGAAAACCGATCGCACTGTCCGACGTGGCCGACGACACTTATGGAGCAGGTGCTGAGCTCCCGCAGCTGCTGGGCAGTTTTAATAAATCGTTTGCCGCCATGCCGGTCATTGTAAAAGATGAAATCATTGGGTTCCTGGGAATGGAAGCGGATCGGAAAACAAAAAACTGGCCTGAGACACAGCTCTCCTTACTGCAAATCATTACGAATATCCTCGCCGATACTTATGAGAGAATCCAGCAGGATAAGGTCATCGCAGACATGGCTTTTTACGATTATCTCACGAGGCTGCCCAACAGAATACTTTTCAAGGACAGAGTAGCACAGGCTATTAACCTGACAGAAAGAACAGGGAAAACGCTTGCCGTTGTCTTTCTGGACCTGGATGCCTTTAAGGCCGTCAATGATACTCTTGGCCATGACGGAGGCGACGCACTGATTATTCAGACAGCCGAATTGTTAAAAAACAATCTGCGGAAATCTGATGCTGTCGCGCGTTTCGGCGGCGATGAATTCCTCATTCTGCTGAACAACCTGAATTCAACCAATGATGTCCAGAAAATTATCGAGAATATTTTTACAGCTTTTGATCAGGCGCTAATTGTTGAGGAACAGGAGTTTTTTGTCACGGCCAGCGCAGGAATCGCCGTTTATCCAAAAGACGGTACCGATCCGGAGACGCTTATCAAAAACGCCGACACTGCGATGTATCGATCGAAGGAATCCGGGAAAAACCGGTATATGTTCTGTACAGAGGATATGAAAGAGGAAATCCTTCAGAAGGCCAGGCTCACCGGGAGCCTGTTCCATGCGCTGGACCGGCATGAGCTGCAGCTTTATTATCAACCGCAGATCTGTACGCGTACGCAACAAATCATCGGCGCAGAAGCACTCCTGCGTTGGTTCCATCCCGAATTCGGCATGATAGCGCCTGGCTTGTTTATCCCGCTGGCGGAACAGACCGGCTTGATCGGACCCATTGGTGACTGGGTACTGATGACTGCCTGCCTGCAATGCAAGACATGGCACCTCAAGGGTTTGCAGGATATTCGTATTGCTGTAAACGTGTCGGTTCTGCAGCTCCGGAATCCCGGTTTTGTCTATCGTGTCAGACAAATCTTAGATGAAACACAGCTGGAGCCGAAACATCTGGAGCTGGAGGTCACCGAAAGCGCCATGGTCAGCGAGTCGGACTATATCATCGAGGTGCTGGAAAAACTGACAAAGCTGGGCATATCCATCTCTATAGACGATTTCGGTACGGAGTATTCTTCTCTCAGCCGCCTGACAGCCATGCCGATTAACCGCATTAAGCTGGATATGCAGTTTATCCACAATATCGGCCGAAGTGAAAAAGAAGATGCGATCATCAAGGGCATCATCGGCCTCGCCCACACGCTTGGTCTCCGCGTTACCGCTGAAGGCGTTGAAACGAAGGCGCAACTCGATTTTCTCACCGAGCGGAAAAGTGACGAAATACAGGGCTTTTACTTCTACCGTCCCGTTCCTCCTGCGGAACTGGAGACCATGCTCAAATAAGAATTGGTCTATCCGGGAGAAACCCAGTTAATGTGATCACCTGACCGCCAGATTGAGTTTTTTTCTGAATATACGGACTAAATAAGCGCGCTATAATATATTGAATATTAATTCAATATATTATAGCGCGTTGTTTTATATGCTTGACGTCCGGAAATATGGCCGGCGGGGCGCGATTTTCACCCACCGCCGCGCTTATGTATAACACTCAATCCATGGTATCATATGTCCTGACCGTCATACAAACTGCCGCTTCGCGGGTCGCCATACCGTACTCAGCCGCTATCTGCGCCGAGGTGGTTGCCTTCGGCATGAAGTTCCCCGAATCATCACCCTCAATAATCCCGAGCTTCGACATGTACTTCGTCCCTTCCACCGCCCAGGAGGAAATATCCTTTTGGTCCGGGAAATCCTTGACGCCCGCGACACTGTAATCCGCGTTCGGCGCGATGGCTTTGATTGTCCGGAAAAGCATCGTTGCGCACTGCTCACGATTAATCAGCCAATCCGGTGAAAAAGTCGTGGCGGTGGTGCCATCCGTGATTTTCAGCGTATACGCCTTCAGAATCTGGCTGTTCGTTGTATCGGTAAATGGATTCGGAGACACCGGCGCCGGGGTACTCTCCGTTACCTTTTCATAAAGCAGAACCGCAAGCTCACAGAATTCTTCGCGTGTGATGGGCTTTGTCATATCGGCGCCCTTTAGGATATCAGGGACGAGGCCCAGAGCATTCGCTTTTTCCAGCTCGGGCTCAGCCCAGCCGCTTGCGTCGGAGTAAAAGCTGCCCGAGCCGATGGTCTTCGTATTTGATGGGGGAGAGTATACCGGCTGGATATCCGGCCAGCCCTCGAAGTAATCATAATATACATGGAGCCGGTAGGAGTACAAATGGTTCTTAATATCGATTGAGTTTTGATCGCCCTCATCGACGGGGTTGAAATTAATCGGAAAAGTACCGGCGCTTATGGGCCCTTCGGCCTCATCGCCGCCGCCGGTATATACATCAATATATCCGCCGCCGCCGAATTCACTCCACTCACCGTCGTCAATCTTTTCGGAATAGTCCCAGAAGACGGAGCCGCCGCCGGGGGCTTCAAAGTCCAGATCGAGGACGCTCTGGGGGAAATAAATCTGCGCTTCAAAGTAAGGGATACCCTCCTCGTTTTTCTTGCGCTCAATGCTCTTGATTTCGGGTGCTTCAAGCGACGACGGGACGCCATCCGGCAGCGCGGCAGCTCCCAAAGGGAGCATGGCTGTGATGACGAACAGTGCGAGTAAAAACGCGAACAGTTTCTTTTTCATGTAAATACCCTCCCAATCTTCTATAATATGTTCTATAATTGATTCTATCATATCATAACAACGCCCGCAAGAAAAAAAGCCCCTTTTTATCAGCGCTCAGGCCGATAAAAAGGGGCTTGTCTGGCATAGGGTAACTCAAGAATTGACTTTCTTTTTGTTAAACGCGGAGGGCACAAATCTGTAGGCTTCCTTTTTATCCATCTTCGTCATGTATCTTGTCGCGATGCGCGCGCCGCAGTTGGGGCAGAAGAGTGCGCCGTGATACTGGGAGAAGTCGATTGAGCCTTCGATGATCCTTTCGTTATACATCTTCACAAAATTCGTCTCACCGACCTTCTGGTATTTCGCGATGAAGCATTTACAGTAAGCACAGCTGACCTCCAAAAGGTGGCTGCTTCTGACCTTTATGCAATTTGGGTTTTTGAATATTGTCATCACTCAGTCCGTTATTCCCGCCTGATTCGATTATTATGGGGTTCTATGCCATAATAGACGAATTTGAGCTTGTCTCTACTCCCTCGCCATGTCCCTCTTTTCCTTTATCGCCGTATAAACCGAGAGCACTCCGGCAGCGGCCGCGATGATGTGCAGCACCGCCAATATCCACGAATCAACGATGACTCTGTAAATGCTCAAAAGACCAAAGTTACTTTTCAGTCCGTCAAACGTTGCTGCCGAAGGGAGGAAAGAAACGCTGTGTCCTAGATTATGAACGATCAGCAATCCGCCCAGGACGACAAGTGCAAGGCTTAGCGGGCCGTAAGTCCATATTGCCCCTCCGGGGATATCGCCGAACAGCACCTTTGGGAGCGCTGTTATGACCACAACTCCGACATAAAGCAAAATAAGCAGTGGAACAAACAAGCCGTTTGTCCCGCGGGCAAGCGCATCGCTCCAGATCACCGCAAGAATAACAGTTAAAATCAGAAATACGAGTTGAATTGCTGCGCGTTTCTTTTTTCCTGTTTTACTCATGAAATGCAACTCCTTTAGATGCTATTTCTCACAATCGTCGCGGGGGGGGCCGGTAACGTTTAGACGACAGGGGAGATGTCATTGTTCCTGATTCGGCTTGGCAAAGTTAATCATTTTGTTCAGAATGTCTTTGCTAATCAGCATAACACAAATATTCCCACAATAAAACAGTGAACCAATTAAACCGTTTCAAAAAACAACACCTGACCGATAAAAGTCAGGTGCATGTTACACTTGCAATTATTTACTTTCTACTCCCACTCGCCAAGGTAAGTCTGGTTCTAAACAATACTGTTTAGGTGGTTTGACTTTTATTTGCTCATTTTGATCCCGATTATCCAACGTATACGGTGTTGTCGGACTCCTGTTATCAAAAAATTATCAAGCCAATGTTATCAGCAGTTCATAACAGGTTGCTCGTTTTTCAAAACGGCCATTTCCTATCCGTTTTGGAGGGCGAAAAACAGTCATATCTTTGATACTATAACGGCGACTTTCTTTTCTGGAAAATTCGCTTTTGTTCAGCAGACATTAGTTACGGAGAGTGATTCCATAACAGACATGAAAATGTCCGGCGAAACTCCAAGTTGGTTTTGTCGAACATTTCTTCATTTTTATCTGTTAGCTGAAAAGTGGGATTTAACTGAACAGGTCTATAAGGAAATATTACTCCCAAAGGAGGTCGTTCTTACCTTATGACCTGATCCTGCTAATGAGAAATGTAATCCTCATAGATAGCGCGGGTTTGCGTCGCCCTTCTGGAGCTTATAGGTACCACGTGATTGTTCGTCAACACAATACACATAGCCGACATATCGATCCTTGTTATGTAATCCATATTGACAATATAGCTTTTGTGGCAATGTACGAACCTGTCATCCAACATTGATTTTACCGTTTCCAGTTGTCGGTTGAACTCCAAATGGTCTTCAACTGTGTGAACATGGAGAATTCGAAGATTGCTCTCTAAATAGAGTATATTGGCAATGTCTATTCTTGTGAGCAGTCCTTTGGATGTTAAGGATAAATACCGTCTGCTTTTGCTTTCTTGTGCGTTAGCTAGAGCCATAACCATTGCTCTGTTAAAATACTTGGGCGAGACGGGAACAGGGATAAACGCAACATGGCGCACGGCATAGGCATCGAAAACCAGTTCTTTATACTGTGAAACAAAAATTATCTGTATATTGGGAAGGCTCTTTTGGACTGTGTGCATAAGACGAATACCGTTGTAATTTTCCATGATAATATTACACATCAATATATCAATCTTGAAGCCGTGATAGTCTACGTATTGAATAAACTCAGAGGGATTCA
>CAZJCH010000178.1:4278-5610 GCA_964544005.1 uncultured Papillibacter sp. | reverse complement strand
ATCTCATCGTCGGTAATGACCACATACCGGTCCTTGTCGTATTCATACCCCTTGACGATGTCGCCGGCCGTCAGCTCATTGCCGCAATGGGCGCAGGTCTTTTTATACCGGACGCGCTCGTTGTCCATCTTATGCAGCTGGTTTAAGCGAATATCGTTATCCTTCGTCGACGTGTACATGGCAATCGGGATCGCCACGAGACCGAAGGATATCACAGACTTGTGCGCAACAGCCATAACCATCTTCCTTTAAAACGAATTTTCTCATCATTAACATTCCGCCCCGCGCCGTTATTATTCCAAAAAGCACAAAACAGGAGGCTGCGGCAAGCTTAAATGCCGCAGCCCCCTGCAAAACACTCATAATATTCCGGATAATTTGGGTGGACAGGCTATTTGCGCGTTTTAGGGGTTGATATGATTCATTTCATTTGCTTGCTTTTCAGCACAATATCCGCTTTCCTCGCCAGGTAACGCAGCTTATACAGCCGCCTGCCGAGCTTGTAAATGGAATGGATGCTCTTTTGATTATTCAGCGGGTCGGTTGCCAGCTTAACCGCCTTTTTCCTCAGCGGCTTGAACTGCTGGCAGTAGATGAGCTCATAAATGAGCTGGCTGAGCGTCTCGTTCTCGCGTTTCCAATAGGCCCCGAACTGCTCCGCCATGGACGCATACATAATTTTATGAAGCTCTTCCTCAGTCAAAACGCCCTTCTCAACAGCCATCGGTACGATATCCGTACCGGGCAGGAAGTTCAGGCCGTGCAGCTGCAGCTCAAAGGGCGTCTGAAAGTGGTTTAAGATCTCAAACGTCTCCTTCAGGTCCTCAATGGATTCAAACGGGTGCTGCAGCATGAAATCATAGGATATCCACCGGACGCCGGATTCCTTTAAGATTTTCGCCGCCCTGATGATATCCTCCCGCTTCTCGTACCGGTGGAAAATATCCTTTCTGATGTGCTCAGAGCCGGACTGGATACCCATCGTCACCTCCCTGAGGCCGATGTCGACAAGCTTTTTCATTGTTTCAGCGCTCACCATCTGGGGATGAGACCAGATAGCAAACGGCAGATGGATATGCTTTTTATACTCGGCGGCGAATTCGTCAACCCAACCGGGGATGTTTGGAAAAATTTCGTCATAGAAGTGGACGTAAACGAGGCGCTTCAATTCTCTTTTCGCGATAATGAGCTCCTCGATGACGCTTTTGACGGAGCGCGACCGGACGGCCGGCGTCCCCTTCGGCAAAAGCCGCCTCAAATTGACACAGCAGCAATAAGAGCACGTAAAGGGGCAGCCCCTGGAGGCGATCACCTCGTAGCTCATGGCCCCGC
>CAZJCH010000178.1:0-4268 GCA_964544005.1 uncultured Papillibacter sp. | reverse complement strand
GCCTTCCGTGAGCGTATCGTTTTCGATCGCGCACGCGTCCCTGCCGATGATTGCCGGGAGCCCGTAATCGTCGATGGTGACCGTCAGCGCCCCGACGTCATTGATGACGTTTTTACCGTCCGCCCTGTAGCATAAGGACGGAATCCCCGTGTAATCGGCCTTTTGAGAAACGGCCTCCGCGAGGCGGCACAGGGGATTCTCCCCATCGGAGCGGATCACGAACTCAACGCCCTGATCCAGAAACCGTTCCGGGAACATGGAAGCAAAGGCACCGCCGCAGACGATGGGGATCTGAAACGCGGCTTTTATCCTCTCGATAACCAGGTCCACCGTTTCAAGGTACATGGAGCTCATGACGGACAAGCCGATCAATACGGGCTTCTTCTCCTCAATGCGGCTTATGAGGAGCCCCAGCTCCGTTTGAGTCGTTACCGCCGGGTTGACACTGTTGAAGCCCTTGTAATAAACCGCAGCAGTCCCGAAGCCACACTTTTCCAGGGCCGTTTCAAGATAACGGACGCCCAGTGATTTCGTATTGTAAAAGGCAACCAGCATGACGGTACCCGTCATGCCCGAACAGTTCTCCATAATATATATTCCTTTGACGTTTGGTTTTATTTTCGGCTCATCTGAAATTATAGCCAAAGCAGATCACTACTAATATAACCACAAAGTTCGGCATATTTCAACATAATCAGCCTGACGTTTTTGTCTTGATTTCTCCTTTTTTCTGTTATATTACGAATTTTTTTACAGATACCCTACAAAAAAAACCGAAACGTGCGAATAATACTATATAGCCCGGGAATACTAAACGTTTTTAGGCGGTGAGATTATTGCGGACTACCATGAGCGAATGCCTGTCACTCGAGCCGGAGGAGCTGATCGGTCGCCTGCGGGACGGCGAAACGGAAATCAGGGAGTATCTCATTAAGACATACTGGGATTACATACGGTCGATCGTCTCCCGGATGACGGGGCGCCGAGCGGATTCCACCGATGAATTCAGCGTCGCTCTTGAAGCTTTCAACGAGGCGATCGACGACTTTGATATCAGCAAAAACTCCAGCTTTCTGGGTTTTGCCGGTCTTGTCATCAACAGGCGCGTCATCGACTACTTCAGAAGAAATAAGCGGTTCGGCGTTGAGTACCCCTTCTCCTCCCTGTCCGATGACGACAGTGAGGGCAGCTGCTTACCGGCCGGCTTCCGACCCCCTCTGCTCCTCACCGAAAGATATGAGATACAGGATGAGATCCTGTCTTTCAAGCGTTCTCTGGCAGCGTTCGGCATCTCCTTTGACGATCTTGTCCTTTCAGCGCCGAAGCACGCCGATACGCGGGCGATGTGCGCGGCCATCGCCAAAAAGCTCTTTGAGGACAGAACGCTCTCAGCCAAGCTGAACGAGGACGGCCGCCTCCCGATAACGGGCATTCTGTCGGGCTTCAGCCTGAGCCGGAAAACAATCGAAAAGAACAGAAGATATATCATCGCGCTTTACCTGATACTCAAAAGCGACATGGAGATATTAAAAGGCTATATTGAATCGTACATAAAGGGGGCGAACGCAAGATGATTCATACCGGTACGATTATGGATATCTCGAAAAGTAAAACCTATGTTTTCACAAGAACCTGCGACATGCTTTTAATAAAGACAAGGAATGAATACATGCTCGGCCAGCAGGTCACCTTTTCGAATAAGGATATTATGCCGCCGCTGCGGCCCCTGCGTTTAAGCGATTTCCGGGTTCTGGCCGCGGCCGTGCTCTTCCTCGTGGTCATCGGAGCCGTTGTGTTTGGCCTGTTTGGCCCGGCTCTGAACCTCACCTTTGACGCCACATGTGCCGCCGTCATTTCAGTCGATATCAACCCCAGCATTGAAATGAGCCTCAACAAGGATAACAAAATCATTGGCGTCATGTATGCCAACGACGCGGGAAAGGCGCTTTATGATCAGCTCGACCTGAAAAAGAAGCCTGTCAACGAGGGCATTGATCAGATCGTCGCCCTTGCAAAAGAAAAAGGATACCTTGATAAAGACTCAATTGTCCTCATATCAGCCGCGCCGCGGGATAAGTTCGATCAATCGGCTGAACAGCAGCTGAAGGATATCCTGGCGTCCGCTGAAGAGAATAAAGATGCCGACGTTGTCGCAGTCTATATCAACGATCCCGGTTTCATTGATGTGGCCGAGAAAAATGGTGTGTCCCTCGGCAGGCAGCTCCTGCACGATTATGCCGGGGAAAAGGGTTCTCCGCTGAGCCTTCAGCATGTCAAAGACAACAGCATCAGTGACTTGTTCGGCGAACTGGACCTCATCGGTCAACCGGAACCCCTCCGGGAAGCCGCTCAATCCGAGTCGTCTCCGGAGCCGTCCGATACGATATCGCCGGAAGCGACGCCGTCGGATGCCACGCCCTCGGAGACGACACCGTCCGATGCACCGTCACCCTCGCCCTCTCCATCGCCCTCACCGTCCCCGTCGCCTTCTCCGTCGCCTTCTCCGTCGCCTTCCCCGTCGCCCTCTCCGTCGCCCTCTCCGTCGCCTTCTCCGTCACCCTCGCCGTCTCCGGCAGCGTTCAGCCCGAATGTCCGTGCCTCGGCGGGCTCTCAAGGTATCACAATTACCTGGAACAAAGCGCCGTCCTCGGCGGGCTTCCAATACTATAAAATCGTCGCGTCCAGCTCCAACAGCAGCCCCGCCTATCCGGGCGACGGTTATGCCGCCGTCATCAGCGATTTAAGTCAGACCTCCGTCTTCCTCGAGGAGGGCTGCGGGTATAACGGCGGAGATGTCGGCGGTTCGCTGGACGGCGGAAAAGCTTATTACTTCAGCGTGACCTACGTCTACAAAGACTCCAAGATCAAGGGCAACGCCATAAAAGCCACCATGCCGTCTCCCTCCGAACCGTCGCCCTCGCCGTCCGATTTTGCGCCCAGTCTGTCGGTCTCATCCGGCAACGGCAAGCTGAATTTCTCCTGGACGCCTCTCGGCGGCAAAACCGTCACCTATAACGGCAAGACCTACAAGAGCTTCAATTATTACAAGGTCGTTGCGTCGCAAACGAATCCGACGCCGATTTATCCCGATGACGGCTATCTGTATGTCGGCTCCAACGCCGGCGCATCGAGCTGGTCTGTCGACCCGTCCGGCGGCGATTACAACAAGTCGCCGGTGCTGGAATCGGGCGTCACGTACTACTTCGCCGTGACCTACGTCTTTGAAAACGGGAAGTTCACGACCAATACCGTCAGCGCCACGGTGCCCGATTACAAGGTGCCCGCAGTAACGGCGCCGGCCATGTCTTCCCCGCAGTTGAACGTTTCCGTCTCCGGCAGCACCCTGAATTTCAGTTGGACGCCATTGCCGGACAGCAAGGTAAGCTATAACGGAAAAACATATACGGATTTCAACTATTATAAAATCGTCGCCTCCAAGACAGTTTCGACACCCGTCTATCCCGACAATGGCTACATCTATTACACGTCCGATACCTGGTCGTCCGGCTGGTCTGTCGACCCATCCACAGGAAATTACAACAAGTCTCCGACTCTGGAGGCCGGGCAGACATACTATTTTGCCGTCACCTATGTCTTCGGCAACGGCAAATTTGTGTCGAACGCTGTGACCGCCACGGTGCCCGGCTACAGCGCGCCGCCTGCACCCGCCTTCTCCTCGCCGGCGCTGTCTGTCTCTTCAAGCGGCGGCATGCTGTCCTTCTACTGGACAGCCCTTCCGGGCGACACCGTGGTTTATAACGGAACCACCTATGAAGGTTTCAATTATTACAAGGTCGTCGCGTCCGAGACAAATCCCTATCCGATCTATCCCGACGACGGCTATATCTGCGTCCAGTCCGACCTCGGCGCTTCCGGCTGGTCAACCTATCCTGCCGACGCGGGTCTGGTATCGGGAAAAACGTATTACTTCGCCATCACGTATGTTTTTGGCAACGGCAAGTTCGTCACCAATACAGTACAGCTGACCGCGCCGTAGCTGAAGGCCGCACTCATTCTGATTCATCACGCTTCCCATATATCGCACCGAGGGATTGTGCCGCCCGACACAATCCCTCAGGTGTTTTCAAGGCAGCGGCCTTCTTGTATATTCCTCCGGTTCCCAGCCGTCAAGGGGCAATCTCTGCATGGCGCCGAAGATTTTGGTTTTCAGGTCGGGGTATTGAGCGCTGAGTGCTTTAATGAGCGTTTTGACCTCCTCGCGCTTGGATTTACCGTTCATGGGGCAGACATTTTCGACGACCGGGAGC
>CAZJCH010000177.1:5166-5612 GCA_964544005.1 uncultured Papillibacter sp. | reverse complement strand
GTCAGTTCCTTTATCTGCTTCTGCTTGAGCATCTTCGGGATTTCAACGGCACAGACAATGATGTCGAACACACCAAGCGCGATGAGAGAAAAAACAGCCATGCAATCACCCCATTGTCATTGGGCTTTCAGTTTATAGTCTATTCCTGACCGAGGGTTTTTCCGATATCACCGATCGTAACGAGTTCTGCTTTGACGGTAATATGAACGGGTACCGTAGCAAATGCTTCACCCCAATTATCTTTGACGGTTTTCCAGTATGCCGGGTCTCGCGCGTGGAGCCGCTCGCCGAAGCCAAAGATATCCGCCTTCAGCTCCTGTGCTTTTTGAACCGAGCTATTGCAGTTATCGGCGATTTTCCTTTCAATCAACTGATTGATTTTATCAAGGTTTTCGATTTTCGTCGCGTCCATAGAACCCTTGACCTGAAAGACGATATATTTGACT
>CAZJCH010000177.1:0-5156 GCA_964544005.1 uncultured Papillibacter sp. | reverse complement strand
TTATTTTCGGCAATAGTTGCTTTAATTCGTGATTGTGCCTTTGTGAACTCGGCTGTTATCTCAGTTCCGCTCTCGTCGGTATTATAACCTGTTGTCTTCTTCACGCTGCCGGTAATAAAGCTATAGCCCTTCGCCTCGCTCTCGTTGAGCCAGCCGACGAGCTTATCCTCCTGAAATACCCCGATCTCCGTAAACCTGATTTTTTCAAAATCGTTGCTCTGCTTCAGGATTTCGGTGGAATCGGTTTCGTTCCCGTCGCCCGTCAGCTCGACAGCGTTGATGACCGGGGAAAGGCCTTCGGCTGTCAGCGCATTGGCCAGCTCCACGATCTTCATAGCCTTTGTCGGCGCCCAATTCTCCTGAGACATTTTCAGTTTATTGAACATATTGATGCCCGGGATGGCTTCGTCAGGCGTCAGGGTGCCGAGAAGCTTCATGGCCGAAACACCTCTGGCAATGGCAAAGCAGAAATCGGTACGGTATTCGTGGTGCCGGAGAAAAAAATCCACCAAATCTGCAATCCCTTCCCTGGCAATATCCTCGCTCAGGATCACCATCCGGAGATGTGAATGGTAAATGAGCCGGGACATGCTCGTCGTCATTCCCGCCATGATCTCCTGGATGTTCTCGCCTTCGCCTGTATACACCACAACCGGCGATTCATTCATCACTTTTTTTGAAGCGATTGCTTTCGGATTGATGACCTGCTCGGAGATGGCATACCCATTTTCTGTTTTATCGATTCCGATGCAGACGCTGATGCCCATCGTGTTGACCTCTCGGCTGCTCCAGCACCCGGAGGTCAGCAGTACTGACAACAGGCATATAGATGTGACGAATTTTTTCATAAACGTATAATCAGAGCTCCGGTTTCCCATTGATGCCCGGGTCCATCGTTGCGCGGCCGTCTGTCCGCGGCGTCTGTGTTCCGGTAATGCCTTCCGGCCGCTTTTTAAGGCGCAGCAGATGTGATCGAATCAGGGTGTCTTTATTACCGCCTTTTAGCAGCGGCGCGACAGGGGCCATATACGGGACGGAGGCCGATTTCAGCTTGCACAGGTGCAGCACCAATACGATCAACCCCATGGATAAGCCATACAGCCCCAGCATTCCGGCCAGCAGGATAAAGAGGAACCTCAGAATTCTGATAGCGTTGGACATCGCATAATTTGTAATGGCAAAGCTCGATATGGCGGTCAGTGCGACGACAATGACGGTGGCGGCAGCTACAAGGCCGGCCTCGACGGCGGCTTGCCCCAAAACCAGCGCGCCGACAATCGAGATGGCCGAGCCGACGGCCCTCGGCATCCTGATACCGGCTTCCCGTAATATTTCAAACGTCAGCTCCATCAGCAGCACCTCAAAGAGCGCCGGAAACGGCACGCCCTCCCGCTGGGCGGCAATGCTGATCAGCAGCGAGGTCGGAATGATTTCATGATGAAAGGTGATCAGGGCCGTATATAACGCCGGAACAAGAAGCGTAAAAAGGAGCGCGATATACCGGACGATGCGCATCAGCGAAGCGACATAGAAATCCTCATAATAATCGTCGCTTGCCTGCAGGAAGTCTGAAAACAGCACCGGTGCGATAACCACATACGGTGAACCGTCACACACAATAACGACCCGGCCTTCAAGCAGGTCAGCCGCGATCTTATCCGGCCTTTCCGAATTCAGACAGGTCGGGAATATGGAATACTGGTCAGTTTTAATGATTTCCTCGATATATCCGCTGCTCATTACGCCGTCATAGACGATTTTTGACACTCTGTTCCGGAGGTCATCGACAATGTCCCCTTTCGCTATGCCGTTTATATATAGCAGCTTGATCCTTGTATGCGTGACCGTGCCGAGGGTGATGTCTTCGATCCGCAGCGCTTCATTCCTGATCCGGCTTCTGATCAGGAAAATATTCTTATCAATGTTTTCTGTAAACGCGTCCTTCGGCCCTTTGATAATCGTCTGTGACGTCGGTTCCGCTATTGCCCGCCCTTCATCGGAATCTGTCTCAACTGAAAAGAACCGGTTGTACCCGTCAACGATAAAAACCGTATTGCCGTCCAGGATTTCCTTATACAGAGCTTTATAGTCCTGCCCGCTGCTTTTCGCGCGCGTGGCGGCGACAGTGTTGGAAAGGTGCTGAAAAAACGCACCCGGCTGCTTTCGCCTGCTTTCGATGCTTATGCGATTGAATTCTTCCGATATGGCGTTCACCGCTTTTTCATCAGACATCGATTTAAGGTAAATGATCGCCAGCGGCACACCCGTTTTTTCCATGATTATTTCGCTGACAATAAGATCAACGCAGCTTCCGAAAGCCGATACGATGCGCTCAATATCGGTCTTTAAATCGCCGCTCAGCATGACTAAATCCGCCGCCGTATTGAGCCGCTTGTCCGGCGTGTCGAACGTATTGGATCACTCCCAGTAAGCAGTGCTTGCACATTATGAGTAGTATTTCCAGCTTCTGTCCGTCTATTTAGCCATATTTAACCACAGCGCCATCGTATTGCAATAAGAATAACCCGCCCGGCTGATTACTGCCGGGCGGGCGCTTTTTATGCGGATATCACCTGTCTGTTTTTTGAAAGCAATCCCTGCAATAGACGGGTCGGCCTTCCCTGGGTTTGAAGGGAACCTGCGTTTGCTTTCCGCAGGACGCGCAGGTTACGGAAAACAGCTCCCGTTCCGCACCCCTTCCGCCCGGCGCGCACGCGCCTCTGCCCGGCGGCTGGCTTCTGTTGTTTTTTCGGTCGGCACGGCAATCCTTGCAGCGCGTCGGCTCATCGTATCCTTTTTCCGCGAAAAAATTCTGCTCGTCAGCCCGGAAGATAAAACTCCTGCCACAGTCCTTGCATACAATTGTCAAATCTTTTCTGGTCATTTTATGATCCTTACTTTCGCAAATATTATTTTATTTATAACTTACGCTGAGATTGTACCGTTAATTTTTTCCAGTGTCAATACATTAAATTTACTTTTTAATCATACCTCAGCAAACTTTAATATGCCTCGTCGTTTTCGTTGAATTTCCCGGTGTATGCGCTATGATGAAGTGATACGACGCCGGTAGCCTCGATGATGGAAATCTGGTTTAAGGCGGTGCCGCCTGAAGCCTAAGCCATAGAAGCGGAAAGCCCGTCACTCGCGTGACGGGCTTAATCTATGCTTTTATAAAACCGATAATTGTTTTTGCCGTCTTTTTTGACGCTGTACATCGCCTTGTCGGCAAATTGCAGGAGCTTGTCGTTATCCTCGGTATCGACGGGATAGAGGCTGATACCGATGCTGACACCCAAGGAACAGGATTGGCTCTCGAAAAAGAAGGGCTGGGCAATCGAACTGATCACCCTGTTCGCGACAAATTCGGCATCAGAATAATTCTCGATATCCGTCAGGAGAATCGCAAATTCGTCGCCGCCCAGGCGCGCGACAATGTCGTTCATGCGTATGCAGGTCGACAGGCGCTTGGCCGCCTGGATCAAGACGATATCACCTGCTTTATGTCCCAAATCATCATTGACGGACTTGAAAAGATCAAGGTCCATAAACAAAAGCGCGACGTATTTCCTGTTGTTTTTGGCTCTTGTAAGAATGTGGCCGAGATTCGCGTTGAAAAAAGTGCGGTTGGGTAGTCCTGTCAGCGTATCGTGAAGCGCCAGTTCCCGGTACCTGGCCTCCGATTGTCTGAGCAGCTCACGCGATTCCTCCAGCTCCGTATTTCGAACCTTCAGCGCGTTTGAGTGGGTTTCCAGCATCTCTTCGAGCTCACGCCTGTTTTGTTCGCTTCGATTATTCTTTTGTTTCAATATTCGGTTTTCACGCTCGAGCTCCGATATTTGCTTCAGCAGCGAGGATTCGTCCATATCGTTCACCATCATGTCGGCCGGTTACAGCTCCCCTATCAGAAGCGACACAAATGTCGTACCGTGAAACATTGATTTATTCCCTTTTTTGAGCGGGCTTAATTCTCCGTACGCGTAAAAGCCGCAGAACGGAATGTCACCCCAGTGCTCCTTTGCGATATCAAATTCCTGCGAGGTCTGTGTGCCAAGCATTTTTTTTCGTCCGGCACACGAAAAGTGCAGCACTGCGGCCGGTTTTTTGCCGGGGTAGCTGTCACGTGCCATCCGGATCGATGTCGTACAGGAGCGTGCGCATTCGCTTTTATCCGCCGTGCCGATCTGAATATAGGCTCCTTCCGATACAACGCCGTTGAGCGTAATTGTGCCGGCTTCGGGATCACAAAACGGCGCGCTTCTGACATAAAAGGTTTCGGCGCCCTCCTCAAATATCGCGAGGCAGTAATTCATAAATAAATCGTAGTCGCCGCCGGCATATCTGGTGAAGTATTCAAGCGCCGGCTTGCCGTCAATCGTATATAAAACATTCTTGTTGGAAGAGGTTATCCTTTCCTTGCCGCCGATGGCGCTGTGGCCTCCCTGTATGCCGAAGGAAAACAGCACGGGGCCCGAAAACAGCAATAAAACCACACTGTCTGTCAATATCTCATCGTTCATAAATTGGTAAGTCGTTCTCCGCTTGGAATGGGCTGACGACGCGCCGCCGATGAGGGGGAATGTTTCTCCCAGCACCTCGCCGATACCCTTTGACACCTCCGAGACGCCCGCGTTCAGCGGGTCGGATAAGATAATCGCGAATTTATTGTCATCTGAATTTTGAATACCGGAGAGAACCGCGCTGGCCGCTGCCCTACCCGCTTCAATGCCGCTTTTACTCAAATCCTTGCCGGCTCCCGCACGGATTTCAACGGTATCGGAGGCAAACGCCATAAACATAACGGAATCCTCCGTAAAACCAAGCCCGGAGCTGAATTCTCCGTCGGTCGTGCAGCCGATCAGCTCGATTCCCGGAAACGCTGTGCGGATTTCCGGGATAATGGCGGAATGGTCAAAGTCAACGCTGCAAAACAGCACGCCGGCCCGCGGTACGTCATCCCCCAACACCGCGCGTATCTGCGTTAAAATATCGTCAACCGCCGACTTGGCGATAACGTCCTCGCTGTGTCCAACCGCTGCTTTAAACATTATGACACGACCTCATATTCAGATTATTAGAATTGTCTCTCTGCATTAATTTATCGTTGATAATACCGGGAGCAACAATATTCGGCCAGAATTTGAACAAATTCTAAT
>CAZJCH010000176.1:0-5633 GCA_964544005.1 uncultured Papillibacter sp. | reverse complement strand
GATGGGGATGAGCTTTTCTGATTTCGGCGAGTAAAATATGATGAGGTCCGATAAGAGGTCCTTATGGATGCCGTAGCCGTTTAATATGCCGTATTTCAGCTGCAGGCCGAAGCTCCCCCAGAAGGTCACATACTTGTCGTAATCGCTCTCCATGAGCTTCTTCAGCTCGGCCTTTATCTTCTTTTCAAGATTGGATGCGATCACCTTCAGCTGGCGGTCATGCTGCAGCATTTCGCGTGAGATGTTCAAAGACAGGTCCTGTGAGTCCACAATACCGCGCACGAACCGGAAGTGCTCCGGTAAAAGGTCGGCACAGTACTCCATGATCATAACGCCCGAGGTGTAGAGCTGGAGCCCCGCCTTGTATTCGCGGGTATAGTAGTCATACGGCGCTTTCGCGGGGATAAAGAGCATGGCCTTGAAGCTGACCGTTCCCTCCGCCGCGATGCGGATGACGGAGACAGGGTCCTCCATATCGTAAAATTTTTCTTTATAAAACTGCACGCACTCCTCGTCGGAGACTTCGCTTTTTGCGCGCTGCCATATGGGGATACGGCTGTTGATAACGGCCTTCTCCGTATAATCCTCCCAGGCCTTTTTCTTGTTGCCGTCCTTGTCTGTCTCCTCCGTTTCAACCTGCCGGCTCTTTGTCACGTCCATTTCGATGGGCCAGCGGATGTAGTCGGAGTATTTTTTTATGATCCTGTGCAGCTCGTGCTCCTCCAGGAACTCGCTGTAGTTTTCGTCCTCCCCGTCCGGCTTCATTTCGATGATGATATCAGTGCCGACTGTATCCTTCTCACTGGGCGTGATCGTGTACCCTTCGGAGCCCTTTGACACCCACATGTTGGCATCGCACTGCCCGTAGGCGCGCGAAATGACCGTGACCCTGGACGCCACCATGAACGCCGAGTAAAAGCCGACGCCGAACTGGCCGATGATATCCACATCGTCTGGCTTGTCCGTCATGTCCTTCTTGAACTGGAGCGAGCCGCTCCGGGCGATGACGCCCAGATTTGATTCCAGTTCCTCCGCCGTCATGCCGATGCCGTTGTCGGAGATTGTCAGGGTGCGCTTGTCTTTATCAGCTGTTATAGAGATTTTAAAATCGTCGCGGGTTAAACCGACCTTATCGTCGGTCAGGGAGATGTAGCAGAGCTTGTCGATGGCATCCGACGCGTTGGAGATGATCTCTCTGAGAAATATCTCCTTGTGGGTGTAAATCGAGTTGACCATGAGATCGAGGAGCCTTTTCGACTCGGACTTGAATTGTTTTTTTGCCATGTACTTGAATGCCTCCTTATGTTTTCAGGTTATTTTTCTACTCCCCTGAGGGAGTGAGTGACTGTTTAACTGTAAAGGGCAGACACAAGGTCTGCCCCTACGGCGTCACATAAGCTTTGCGTAGGGGCGAACCTTGTGTTCGCCCTGAAAAATCAGGACCTCATCTGTTTCCTGCGGGCGAGATTGATGGTGCCTTCGTGCATGTCGCCGACATTCTCAAGGGATTTCCCGATTCCATACCCGGCGCACAGCTCGGCGTCGTCGGCGATGTGGGTGGGGATATTTGTCCGGCTCTCAATGAGCTTGTCGAAGCCCCAGAGAAGGCTCCCGCCGCCTGTGAGAACGATCCCGTTCTGCGAGACGTCGGCGACGAGCTCCGGAGGCGTGTTTTCAAGCACGCGGTGGATCGTCTCCAGGATACGCTCGGATACCTCCTCGAAGGCTTCCAATATTTCCGTTGTGCCGATGGGCACAATACGCGGCAGGCCTGTCATCAGGCAGCGGCCCTTTACCTCCACCATCGTCGATTCCGGGCGCGGGAAGACACATCCGATACTCTTTTTCAGCTCCTCGGCCGTATTGTCACCGATGAGTACGTTGTGCTTGCGCCGAATGTATTTGATGATAGCATCGTCAAACGCTTCGCCGGCCGCCTTGATCGATTCGGACTCGACGACGCCCGACAGGGACAGGATCGCCACATCCGTCGTTCCGCCGCCGATATCGACGACCATGTGCCCGTCCGGCTTCGTGATGTCGATTCCGGCGCCGATGGCCGCGGCGAGAGGCGCTTCCATGAGGTAGACCTTGCGGGCTCCAGCTTCGATGCCGGCATCAATGACAGCGCGCTCCTCCACCTCGGTGATGCCCGAAGAGACGGAAATGATGATACGCGGCTTAAACAGGCTGAAATTGATGGCTTTTCTGACAAGCTCCCTCAGCATGCGTTCCGTCATGTCGTAGTCTGAAATTGCCCCGTCCCTGAGTGGCCGGATAGCGACGATATTGCCGGGCGTTCGGCCCAGCATGCGCTGTGCCGCCATACCGACGTTTAAAAGGCGGCCGGTGTTCTTGTCCATCGCGACAACAGACGGCTCGCGCAGGAGAACGCCTTTTCCCCTTGTCGCCACCATGACGGAGGTGGTGCCGAGGTCGATCCCTATGTCTCTACCAAAAAGCATTGTAAACCCCCAAATAAGTACAATACATATCAAAAGTCAATTGTGACCATGAAAGTTTCTATCAGTTTTTAGATGCCCCTTATTTTTACTAAGTAAAAATAGTATAGACGTAAATCAAGATATCAAAACACCTTAACCGTATGTTTTTGCTCAGGCCCTGGCCAGTGTCGCACAGACGACGGCTTCGGCGCCGCTCAGGAGAAGCATGCGGGCACATTCTGAAAGCGTCGACCCTGTTGTAATAATGTCGTCGATGAGCAGGATGCGTTTGCCGTCGATGAGCTCCTTATCCTTCAGCTCGTAGGCGCCGCTGACATTGGCGCGCCGCGTCTCCTTGTCCGTAATCGTCGACTGCGCCTGCACGTGCGCCGTTTTCACCAATGTTTCGACGGCGACGTCGTCAAGCTCCAGCGCGACTGCCAGCGCCAGCAGCATCGCCTGGTCGTAACCTCGGGTTTTTGCTCTTTTCACGCTGAGGGGCACCCAGGTGATCAAGTCATATTTTCCGCTCAGATGCTCTCGTATACACGCGGCCATCAGCTTGCCGTAACAGTCGGCATACGCCGTGGCGCCCTTAAATTTAAAGCGCAGGATCGATTTGCGCACATCGCCCTCATACAGGAGGGGGGAGACGCACTCATCGTAGAAATCGCCCTTTTGTGTGGCCTGCGCGCCTTTGGTGAAAGGCAGCCCCTTCAAACATTTTTCGCAAAGGCAGTCTGTCCCCTTTTGCAAAAACTTTCCGCAAAATATGCACTTTGGCGGAAAAAAGAGGTCGAGGATATTTAAAATAATGCCCATAAAAGAACCTCCCTATCGTGCAGCTATGAAAACCTTGTGATCGATGATCTCAGAAAGGTTTAACCAGCCTGGCCCGGAGCCCGCTGTATCTCCTCTGCCGCTTATCGTTGCCCACCATCGTCTCGATAACGCTCTGGTCGCCGACGATGATCAGAAGTTCTCTTGCCCGCGTGATTGCCGTATAAAGGACGCTGCGTACCAAAAGCTGCGGTGCGCCGGAGGATGCCGCCAGTATCACCGCGCGGTATTCACTGCCCTGTGATTTGTGTACCGTCATCGCGTAAGCCGGTTCCAGCTCAACCATCTGCTCAAAAAGATATGTGACAAGCTTGTCCTCATAATCGACGGTCAGCGTCTCATGCGCAAAGTCGATTTCCGTGATTTGCCCGATATCCCCGTTAAAAACGCCGGCTCCGCCAAAGAAGCCATCGGTGCTTTTCCATATTATATCATAATTATTCCTTATTTGCATTACTTTATCACCTTCACGGAAGATAAAATCCCCGAAGGCTTTCTCTTTTTTCCCGTTTGATGCCGGGTTCAGCGCCGCCTGCAGCCGCATATTGAGATTCTCAGTCCCTGTCTGGCTCTTCTTGGTTGGCGAAAGGACCTGGATCTGGGACGGATCGATCCCCATATTTTTTGGCAGTCTCTCGGCACACAGCTCGAGGATCGTCTCGAGCGCTTTATCCGGAGCCGAACGCCGCAGGAAAAAGAAATCGCTTTCCTTTGCGGCCAAATCGGGGAGAATCCCTCTGTTGATGAGATGCGCGTTTTTGACGATGCCGCTCTCCGTGGCCTGCCTGAAAATCTCACCCAGCACGACAGTTCCCACCGCCTCGCTGCGGATAATATCCGAAAAAACGTTGCCCGGTCCGACGGAGGGAAGCTGGTCGGCGTCTCCGACCATGACGAGCCGGCAGCCGGGCTTCATGGCGGCCAGAAGCGAACGCATCAGGGTAATGTCGACCATGGACGTCTCGTCGATAATGACGGCGTCGGCACTTAATGGATTTGTCTCGTCATGCTCGAAGACGAGCTTATCGCCGTCGCCGATACCGGCGCCCAAAAGCCGGTGGACCGTCGCCGCTTCCCGGTTAGTTAATTCACTCATCCTTTTCGCGGCGCGGCCTGTTGGTGCGCATAGAACAGTCTTGAGCCCAAGCCTGTCAAACAAAGCGATGATGCCTCTGACGCATGTCGTTTTGCCGGTGCCCGGCCCGCCGGTCAGCACCATGGCGCGGCTTTTCGCCGCCATTGCCACAGCCTGATGCTGCAAGCGCGCGTAAGTGATGCCGTATTCTCTCTCCACATCCGAAACGAGTCCGTCTATATCGGTTTCGTCCGTCATGGGATCATCCGCCAGCGCGAGGAGCCGCCGCGCGACGTATTGCTCCGCCTCGTAAAAAGTGTCCAGATAGCAGGCGTCCTGCCCGGCAACTGCTTCGCGCACCATAAAGCCGCTCTCGCACAATGCGTCAGCGGCGTCGGCAATCGTCTGATGACTTACGTCAATGAGCTGATTCGTCGCGGCGACAAGCTTGTCGTAGGGCAGAAAGGTATGACCGTTGTCCAGATTGTGGCAGAGTTCAAAGAGCACGGCGGATTCGACCCGTTCCGCGCAGTCGCTGTCAAAGCCGAGCTGCAGGGCCACCGCATCCGCTTCGTAAAAATCGGCGCCGAACTGCGCACGATCGACATCACCAAGGCCGTCACCAGCCACTTCCAGGATATCGGCCACGACCCCAAAAATCTCAACGTGGTCTACGAAAACTGCCAGGCCCGCGAACGCACCCAGATTCTCATGGACGTCGCCAACGCCGTCGGCGGCATCGTCGTCGGTACCGGCGATCTCTCCGAAATCGCCTTGGGCTGGAGTACCTTCAACGGCGACCACATGTCCATGTACTGCGTCAACTGCGGGGTGCCCAAGACCCTCGTGCGCTACCTGGTGGAATACTACGCTGCCAGCGCTGACGACGAGTTGGCACGCTTGCTGCTAGATGTCAATGCGACGCCGGTCTCGCCGGAACTGCTGCCCGAAGCGCAGCATACCGAAGAGCTCCTGGGCTGCTATGAACTGCATGACTTCTTTCTCTATTTCTTCCTCAAGTACGGAGAACGACCCGATGATCTGCTGGAGTGGGCATACCAGACTTTCGCCGGCTGCTACGAGCCCGAGCTCATCCGCGCGACCCTGGCGACCTTCCTCAAGCGCTTCTTCTCGCAACAGTTCAAACGCAATGCCATGCCCGACGGCCCGAAGGTCGGCACCATCGCCCTGTCGCCACGCGGCGACTGGCGCATGCCCGCCGATGCCGACGCCACCGCCTGGCTGTGACGCAGCAACCCCGCCAGCAGCAACTG
>CAZJCH010000175.1:0-5639 GCA_964544005.1 uncultured Papillibacter sp. | reverse complement strand
TAGGAATGACGACTTTTCTGAAGGAAATCGGTTTGCCGGCCGTTCCGCAGATGGTCTTCCGTCCCCGGGCCAATCCTTATGTCTTCTGGCAGCCGGAGGATTTTGAATCCCACAAATAATGTTCGAGATGGCTGATAAAATCATGCTATGTCATCCTGAACGTTAGTGAAGCAGCATTAGTGGTGTTGTTTGCAACACATTACAGTCCCCGAAGGGGGGATCTATGCAACTGCTGAAATGAGGATTCTTCGGCTATGCCTCAGAATGGCAGACCAATTTCAGAGATCTCAACGTAAATAAATTTGAATGAGGTGATTAAGTTGGCAAGAACAGATATTGGGCCTCCTGATTACAGAAAAAATCTTCATCCGGTGGATTCGTCCTCCCGATCCACCAGTTTTTCCTGTTGAGCCAGTTTTTCAGCAGGGGAGACGCCTGCGGGTAATGGTCCTTCTTAAAGCTGTCGCCCTCAAGCGTGAATTCCCCCCATTTTTCTATACCGCTGACAATCTCTGTGAAGCGTTTTTCGTTCTCTGAAACCGCGTCCCGCAGCTTCGCCATACCCTGCGTCGTGCGGTGGTAAAGCTGCAAGCCATACCGGTACCCGTCATAAGAAGCATCCATGAAAAACCCGGGGATATCGTTTTCCCGTCCCGCTTCGGCGCAAAAGTGCAGGTACATATATTTCTTGACCGGGTCACTCCATGAAAACCGCGCGTCGTTGTGCGCACCCGACACGCACCGGGACGGCTTTATACAGATATCCTTATCTATACCCAACATCACCGGCAAAAGCTCTTCCTGCAGCGCCCGCAGCGGCTCTTTGACATGCGAGTTGTAAACCTGCCTGTTGGCCTCAAAATTAGCTTTACAGTTGTCGAGACAGATATTGAGAAAATACTCAAGTGTTTTTTCCGAAAAACCGTTAAAGGTCATGGGTTACTCCAATCAGTTTGTAGATTCGCGTCTCTCCGTCCTTTAAAAGGCTCCCTCCCCATGAGATCGCGCTAACGCGATCTCTTTGGAGCTGGCGCCGAAGGCGACTGAAGGAGTTCCTGTGCCGTGTAACGCCGCAAAAGCATCGGGCGATTCGTTCATTTCCCGAACAGCTTTACTTCAACCTTTTTTAGATCGATCCTGCTGTCCAGCTCGGCACAATGCGCCAGTATCCGCGCCCGCGCCTCATCTGTCGGCAGCAGCGGTTCCTTCAGCCAGTCCGCCGCCCAATCGTCAACAAAGCAGTAGGTGTTAGCCGGCCAGCCGTATTCCGCGCCGTCAAAGCTCACTTTCCTCCTGTTGCCGCAGACGGTGATGTAAAACTCCCTTTGGAGCGTCACGACGGCTCTGTCCACGGCCGACGCGCCCTCGCTCTTTCGGACGTTCATCTTCCTGCGGATTTCCCCGGTGTCCAGCGGGACGCCCTCCTCGAACAGCCTGCACACGTCATAGACGGTCTTTTTGACGTGTCCCCAGCGCCAGCGCTCCTCCATGCTGCCGTCAGGCCGGCAGGCCGAATAGAAGAGGGGATAGAGCTTCGGCGAAATAAAGCCCTTATGCCCGCCGAGAATATTGCCGAAGGCCAGACGCTTATCAATAGCCGCCCTGTCCCGCCACTGCCACGGGTCCGTCTCCGGATCGCCTGTGTGCCACTGGGACCGCGTTGTCAGTTCGTATAAGTTCGGAAACCCCTCTGCAAATTTTCCGGCAAAGACCATGACGCCGCACGCTTCGGCATAAGACAGAAATTCCGCGTAAGTTCTCAGCATGAAAAAACTCCCTAGTAAACTATTTTGATATCCCCGCACACGGCGACGCCACCCCTGTCCCCCTCGCCGGTGCGAAGATCGTACGGGCTGTGGATATGGAACGCAAAGCCGTTTTCGCCGTATTTCCCGTCAAAATTGCCGGAGAATTCCTCGAGCAGGGCGATGCTCCGGACCTTGCCGATGAGGAGCAGGAGCGAACCGTCTGCCAGCTCGTCGGTTTTTTCCAGCGTGCACTCAATATTAAAAAACGCTTCTTTGATCCGCGGGGCGGAAATTGTCACGGACGCTTCGGCGGTGAAGCCGCCGGCCTCGAATTCATCGTCTTCTGGGTCGTTGTGCGTGATGGTCTCCGACAGCGCGTCGTAATAGCTCCTGTTCAGGAAATTAATCGTGAACTCGCCCGTCCTGAGGATATTCTGGTACGTATGGCTGCGCTTGCTCACCCCGCCGAGGACGGCGTAATAGCCGCTGCCGTTTCCGGCGAAGGTGCTCCAGGAGCATAAACAGATATTCCCCTTGCCGTTTTCCTTGACCGTCGCCACGGCGAAGAGCATTTTTGGAATACCGGCTGCGAACTCGAAGTGAGAGAACAGGTCAAATTGCGTAGGCCAGATTTCTTTAAAGTGTTCCGGTCTATTTTCGCCAATTTCAATTTTCATGGTTTTACCCCTTTTCATCGGAATTGGCTTTATTATATTAGCCGAATACGACAGCTGTATGTCATGTTCATTTATAGCTTCTGAAAATATTTTCGGCAATTTGTTTGATTTCAGCCGCGAGCTCCGGCGGCGAGATCACTTTAGCCTTATCGCCAAAGGCCATTATCCACGACAGTATGTAATCCTTGTTCGTATAACCAACCGAAAACAGCAGCTTTCCGCCGTCCTCAGCCTCTTTAAACGAACGAAAACCGAAATCTTCAATCAGCCTGTAGCGGACGCTGGGGTCGAACAAAACCCGCACCTCATTCGTATCCACAAGGGAACCGCCCAGCTCCAGCCTGTCCGGCGGGATTTCCCGCGGCGCAAAACCGTCGTCCGTCACGGACAGCTCCCACAGCCTGTTGAGCTTGAAAACCCTGAAATCCTGCCGCTCGGTGCAGTAGCCGAACACATACCAGGCCGACCATTTGAAGGCAATAAAATAAGGCTCAATGCGCCGGTGCGTTTTGCCCTTGGCATAATAATAATCGAATTTTATGAGATGCCGCTCATTAATGGCGTCTTTGATCAGGCCGATTTTCTCCGACAGGTCATTTTTGTAGTGGGAGGCCAGGTCGATGACAATACTGTCCCTGAGGGACACCACCGCGCCGTCGCACGGCTTACCGTCGCACGGCGCAGCGGCGCCCGGCGCAAGCTTCTGGACGAGCCGCTCGATATTGGCCGGCTTTTCAATACCTGCCATGCTCCGCAGCCCGGTGATAATGCTCTGGAGCTCACCCGTCGTCAGAACGCTCTTGTCGAGCTTATAACCCTCGGCGATGGAAATGCCCCCGTCGCCGCCCTGCGTCGTAATAATAGGAATACCGGCCATGCAGATATCGTCCAGATCGCGCAGGATCGTCCTGCGGGACACCTCGAATTTTTCCGCCAGATACGGCGCCGTCACCTTGCCCTTTTGCAGCAGCGTCGTGATGATGCCGAGAAGCCTGTCGATTTTCATACGGCTGCCTCCGGATTATAAGAGAATTATTTAGGCCAGTATATCACTACTCAGGCAAATTACACCAGAATGTTGTGTTTTTCAAAAAAATTTTTTCGCTGACAAAAAGGGAATGCCATGTGGCTCAAATGCTGCTCCGGGATGTGCCGAGCAAGGTGATTGCGGCCGACCTGTACATCAGCGAAGCGACTGTCAAAAAGCATATCCAGAATGTTTATCAGAAAACAGGCGCCTCGGACCGGGCCGGTTTCAGGGATATCTGTTATGAGCACGCGCGGCGGGTCCAATAAGCAAAAACCGCATCTGCGAGAAAACCGCCGATGCGGTTTTTCTAACCGTTATGAAGTGGTATATGAGGGAGAAGAGGGTAATTGATATGGTTCCTGTCTGGCATCAAAAGATTAAACCGATCTTTATTATGTCACAATACGACAAGCCGGATAAAAAATATCGGATTCTGCCAAATGGTTCATTTATACAAAGCGGAGTGTTGTTTTATTTTTTGCTTTTTGTATAATCATATAAGCGAAGCATTTATGTGAAAATCGGAATCAATCAGGGTATGCTGCCACATTTGAGATGCATGCTAAAAGGAGTGTTTAGAATGAAACTGAAGGACAAAGTCGCAATTATCACCGGCTCGACTTCGGGCATGGGAAGAGCGACCGCCGAGCTTTTCGCAAGGGAAGGCGCGAAGGTGGTTATTTCAGGCAGAAATGAGCAAAGGGCAAAGGAAGCGGTTGCTAAAATCAAAGCCGAGGGATTTGAGGCCATTTATATTCTGACGGATACAGCAAAAACTGAGGACTTAAAAATCGTGTTCGACAAGACAATGGAAACCTATGGTACCGTTGATATTCTCGTCAACAATGCCGGCGCGCTCAGCCTGTCGCCGCTGAGTACGCTTGACCTGAATGAATGGCAAAGGCTCTTTGATGTCAATGTTACAGCGGCCTTATATTTGACGCAGCTCGTGGCCCCCGTGATGAAGGCAAAAGGGAAGGGCGTTATTATTAATACGTCATCCGTTGCGGGGTATGGCGCGCACCATGGATTTGCCGCCTATATCTCATCAAAACATGCGGTTAACGGCTTAACGAAGTCTATGGCATGGGAACTCGGTCCCGAAATTCGTGTCAATGCCATCGCGCCGGGAGCCATACACACCGCGATGGTGGACAGCATCGGCGGGCCGGAAGCGCTGGACTCAATGCGTCAAGGCTCTCCGCTGAAGAGAATTGGTCAACCCGAGGATATCGCAACCGTTGCGCTGTTCCTGGCGACAGACGACTCATCCTTCATAGACGGTCAAATCATCAGAGTTGACGGCGGTATTGAGATATAGGTCAATCCAGAGAAAATATTTGCTTAGTTGGCGTCGGCGTTGTTCTGAATGGACAGCGCCGACGCCTGTCTAGCTGCTCCTAATACGTCGCAGCTGCGGCGTATTGTCAGCTGTGATATAATATGGCAATAAAAGACATGAAGAGGTGATACGGAATGATACCAATCAGGCATCGGGAGTTCGTTGACAGGGCTGTCGGTATATTGAAGCAGGATATGAGGATTTTAGGAATCGCTCTTTGCGGCTCGTATATCACGGGCCATATGGACGAATACTCGGACCTGGATTTTATGCTCGCCGTTGAAACCGGGAGCTTCGGGCAGGTATTGGATGAGAGGATAATGATAATCGGAAAGCTGGGGGAGCTGTTGTCTGCTTTTCCGGGAGACCACATCGGTGTGCCGGATCTGCTGATCTGCCTGTTTGATGCGCCTTTGATTCACGCTGACTTTAATTTTATCCCTCTAGACAAGGCGGGGGACAGGTTCAACGGCACGGCCATCCTGTACGACAAAGATGGATGTCTCACAAGAAATTACCGGGACATCAACCCATTTCACTCGACGCTCAATCCCCAGTGGCTTGAGGACCGTTTTTGGGTCTGGATACACTACGCAGCGCTAAAAATCGCCAGAGGCGAACTGTTCGAGGCGCTTGATATGACCACATATCTTCGTTCGACGGTCCTCGGACCGCTCCTGCACGTCAAAAACGGCGGGCAGCCCAGAGGCGTCCGCCGAATTGAAAGTGTTGCACCGGAGTATTTGCCGGAACTTGTTAAAACGGTCCCCTCGTACGATACGTCTGGCTGCGTCGGAGCGCTAAAAGCGGAGATTGAGCTGTACAGGGAATTAAGAAAGCCG
>CAZJCH010000174.1:0-5707 GCA_964544005.1 uncultured Papillibacter sp. | reverse complement strand
GCTTCCATCTGCGTCGGCCTCATTTTCCGCTACTGGGGCAGGGGAAGCAAAAAAGACAGCATAGCGCGTCTGCCTGAAGCCGTCCCCCGCCGTTTTACGCCCGCCTTCGTCGATTCGGTTAAATCAGCCTTCCAGACGACTATCAACATCTGCGGCTTCGTCATCTTTTTCACAATCTTCATTAAGCTCCTCTTTTTATCCGGCCTCCTGCCCTATATCGCATCGGGGATCGGTGCCGTGTTCACGCCCTTCGGCTTTGACAAGGCATGGGCGGAGCGGCTGCTGACGGGCCTCATTGAGCTGACCTCCGGCGTCTGGACGCTGCAGGGGGCCGCCGGTGAATTATCCCGCTCGATGGCGATGGCCGCCTTCATGCTGGGCTGGGCCGGCCTCTCCATTCACTGCCAGGTGCTCTCCTTCATCGGCGACAGCGGCCTGTCCGTGCGCACCTACATCTACGGCAAGATTCTGCAGGGCAGCATCGCCGCCGTTTTCGCCTACTTCATCTCACGAATCTTCGTCTTCGACCTCCCCGCCGCCTCCTACCTCGCCCGTCAGGTCACCGCCCTCGCCTCCGTCAGCTTTGTCCCCGCCGCCCTCATCTCCTGCTTCTCCGCCGCCCTGCTCCTGCTCCTGTTCATCATCGGCGCGAGAAAAGCAGCGGTACGGCGGGGGAAGTACGCCATAAAAAAGAAAGCGCCCCGGTGAGAGGGAGCTCCCGGTAAATATTACCAATCGACAGAATACGCATTTTTGATGCAAGGTTTTGAGGTTTTGAATCGTATATGGAATTGAATAAGCAGTGAATATGGTGCGTGATGTGCGGATGCCTCAATACAGACTTATCAAAATATCATTATCCGGCAGATGCAGAGTAATTACATGCAGTCAAAACATTGATGAATTAAATGCTATTTGCATTGAGGTTATGAAGAAAAGCCCCGGATATGATTATGGCATCGTCGATGAAGAAGGGTACTTTTTATGGCCTGACAAATATAAGCTTGATGAGCGGAAAAAAACGCTCTGATCATCAAGAATGTCGGGTTGTTTACGTACATCTTTCCGTTATCGTCAGATCACCACCGCAAGTGACAAAAGGAGCAGAATTATGAGTTGTTATCAACGAAATATCATAGCTTATCTTGATTCGAAGCAGCTCCACAAATCCCTCAGCGGTTATCGTTATCTCTTGGATGCAATTAAAATCGGCCTGGAGGATAACAGAAAGCTGAAATGTATTTCTGAAATCTACAAAATATTGGCACAGGAAAATTGTTCGAGTATAGGCAGTATTGAAAGGGGTATCGGATACGCGCTTTCCGAATTGCAAACCAGCAATAAGTCCTTCATTGTTGATGCTGTTTTCGATATTTCTGTGGCTGCACGAAGGTGAACAAACGAATCAAATCTTCAGGACGGTTTCACCGTCCTGTTTTTTCGGGGCTGCAATATATTAGCATCCGAATGAAGAAGCCGCCTGTTTCCAGACGGCTTCCGTGCGATATACAGATTCTAAAATTAACGCGGCGCTGAAATTTTCAATATTTACTATGCTTTCAGCTTTTTGACTGCTTCGGTGAGGGCGGGGATAACCTGTTTGGCGTTGCCGACGATGCCGTAGTCGGAGACTTCGAAGATGGGGGCGTCGGCGTCGCGGTTGATGGCGACGACGCAGCCGGAGCCGGACATGCCGGCGAGATGCTGGATGGCGCCGGAGATGCCGACGGCGATATAGAGCTTGGGGCTGACGGTTTTGCCGGTCTGGCCGACCTGCGTCACCTGGGGAATCCAGTTGGCATCGACGGCTGCGCGGGACGCGCCGACGGCGCCGCCCATAAGAGCTGCCAGTTCCTTAAGCCCATCAAAGCCCTCGGCGCTGCCGACACCGCGGCCGCCGGCGACGACGACCTCGGCATCCTCAAGCTTGACGCCGTCGGCTGCTTCGGTGATCTTCTCGACGATGGTTGTGCGGATTGTGCCGGCGGGAACGGCGATGTCTTCCTTAACGATTTCGGCAGTGCGCGCCATGTCGGGCTCGCCGCGCTTATACACGCTGGCGCGGACGGTGCTCATCTGGGGACGAGCTGTGGGACATTCGATGACTGCCAGGGAGTTGCCGCCGTAGACGGGTCGTGTCCACTGAATGACGCCGGTGGCCGTATCAAGAGAAACGGCGGTGCAGTCGGCGCAGAGGCCGGTCTTCAGGCGGGCGGCCAGGCGGGGCGCCAGATCGCGGCCGTTAATTGTGACGCCGATGAGAAGCGTCGCGGGTTTATACTTATTCACAAGCTGCGCCAGGGCATAGGTGTAGCCCTCGGTGCTGTAGTCGGCGTAATCGGTACCGTCCACAACGAGAACCTGGTCCGCGCCATAGGAGACGGCCGCTTTGACGGCAGCGTCAACGCCGCTGCCGATGACGACAGCTATTGCTTTTTCGCCCGATGCGTCCGCCAGCTGACGGGCGCCGACGACCATCTCAAGGCCGACATTTTTGGCCTGGCCGTTTTCTGTTTCGACAAATGCCCAAATATTCTTGTATTCGCTCATTTTTTCGCTCCCCCTTATAAAACGCCGGCGTCACTGAGGAGCGCCACCAGCTTGCTGACGGATTCTTCGGCGGTTTCTTCTGCGATTTTCACGCCGCCCTTTTTCCGCTCCGGTACAAAGGTCTTGACTATCTTTGTCGGTGAGCCGCCCGCGCCGACGCATGCTGCGTCGAGGCCGAGGTCGGCAGCTGTCAGGACGGGGATCTCCGCACGGTTGGCGGCCATTTTCGTCTTGACGGACGCGTAGCGCGGCTCGTAGGGCGTCTGGGACATCGTCACGACGGCCGGAAGCGCCGCTTCCTTCACATAGACGCCATCATCCGACGGGCAGCGGGCACGAACCTTACCGCCTTCAACAGTCAGCTCCATGGCGGAGGTGACCTGCGCATAATTAAGGTATTCGGCGAGCTGCGGGCCCACATGGCCTGTGTCGCCGTCGGCAGCCTGCTTGCCGCACATGATCATGTCAAACGACACACTCTCGCGGGCTTCGATGGCCTTGGCGGCCGCGCACAGCACATAGCTCGTGGCCAGGGTGTCCGAGTCGCTCAGCACATCGTCGCTGACCATATAGGCCTTGTCGGCGCCGACGGAGAGGCAGTTCTTTAAAGCGTCCTTCGTCTGGGCGGAACCCATTGTCACCACGACGATCTTCGTGGAGGGGTCGGCGTCCTTGAACCGGACGGCCGTTTCCAGCGCATAGGTGTCATATTGGTTGACGATGAGGGGTACGCCTTCCATGATCATTACTTTTTTTGCCGAATCGACCTTGATTTTTTCAATGTCCGGCACCTGCTTAATACAAACCAGTATGTTCATCCGTTATTCTCCTTTGTTATTTACCAAATACCTGACCGGCGATGACCATCTGCTGGACCTGGGAGGTGCCCTCGAAGATGGTCAGGACGCGTGCGTCGCGGTATAAGCGCTCAATTGGATATTCCTTGATATAGCCGTACCCGCCAAACATCTGCAGGCAGTTAGAGACGATCTCAAGAGCCGTTTCGGTGGCGTAGTACTTCGCCATGGAGGCTTCCTTCGTCACGTCCTGCTTCATATCCATAAGATACGCCGCGTTGTAGACGAGCAGGCGGGCAGCGTTCAGCTTCGCTTCGCTGTCGGCGATCATAAACCGGAGGCCCTGGAAGTCAGCCAGGCGCTGACCGAACTGCTTGCGCTCGCGCATATACGGGATCGCAAGGTCCATCGCGCCCTGCGCGACGCCGATGCCCTGGCAGGAGACGCCGATGCGGCCCGTGTTCAGCGTTTTCATCGCCGTGATGAAGCCCTTGTCGATTTCGCCTAATATGCAGCTCTTCGGCACACGGACATCCTCAAGGACAATGTCGCTTGTGGCGACGCCGTGCAGGCCCATTTTTTCCTCATTCTTGCCCAGGGAAACGCCCGGCAGGCTCATATCCACGATAAAGCTCGTGATGCCCTTAGCGCCCTTTTCCGGGCTCGTCTTGGCGAAGATGACCGTGTTCTGGGCAAAGGGCGCGCCCGTAATAAAGCACTTGCGGCCATTAAGTATATAGCTGTCACCGTCTTCGACGGCCTTTGTGGTCATGGCGCCCGCATCGCTGCCGGCACCCGGCTCGGTCAGACCGAAGGCCATGAACTCCTCGCCGCTGCAGATTTTGGGGATGTACTTTTGCTTCTGCTCCTCAGTGCCGGCTAAAAGCATCGGTGCCGTGGACAGGGAGTTGCAGGAGGACATGACGAGGCTGCAGGCGATGCTCACCTTGCAGATTTCCTCCATGACGCAAACGTAAGAGCGCGAGTCAAGGCCCAAGCCGCCGTACTCCTCCGGTATCTTCAGCCCGAAAAGGCCCATCTCCGCCATCATGTCGTAAATACGCTGGGGTATTTCGTCGGTTTGGTCGATTTCACCTGCGATAGGCGCGAGCTCCTTCTCGGCAAATTCTCTTGCAAGCGCGCGGATATCGTTATGGTCTTCGTTAAAAAACATGTCTCTTCCTCCCAATATGTTGATTAAGGTCTCCCTATCCATAATAACGTGCTAATTATGAACATGTTCACTTTGTTCGCTACATTATTTTATCATTCATAACGGTTCACTGTCAAGTCATTATGGCTTGCGATATGAATCTTGCGAGATCAACGAAAATGTGTTAATAATAACGTATCGTGCGTCCAGCCTGCCGAGAGGAGTTTATGAACGCCATGCCATACAGAAAATCTGAGCTGACCAAGGAACTGGTGTACAAGGCCGCGCTGGAGCTGATGGAGGAAAAAGGCTACCGGGGCGCCACCATCCGGGACATCTGCAAGCGCGCTAATGTATCTATCGGCACCTTTTACAGTTATTTTAACACAAAAAGCGATGTAATCAAGGAAATTTACCTCTCGGGCGACCAGTTTTTCCTCGAGTCCGTCACACCGGAGCTGGAGGGAAAATCCTGTTATGAGCAGCTGCGCCTTTTTGTCCGGTATTATGCCCAGATTAATCTGGAAACCGGCCTTGATATCGTCAAGGTTCTGTTTAACCCCGACAACGAATGGTTCCGCCAGACTCGCCCCATGCAGAGCATATTAGAGCTCATCATCCGCCGTGGCCAAGCTTCCGGCGAGCTGCGCACCACGTGGGAGCCCAGTCAACTTTTAGATTATTTCTTCGATCTCTTACGCGGGATATGCTACAACTGGTGCGTACACGACGGCGGTTTTGACCTCGAAGAAAGAATGGCGGGGTCGCTGGCTCTGCTTTTTGAGGGGCTCAGGGCGTAAGCCGACAACATATAAGGCCGGGATGCTGTGAAGCAGCATCCCGGTTGTTTTGCTATATGGCGCTATAATAGGATAACATGACCTGCATCCTGGTTATTGGATGCCCGGAAGGACTGGGATACCTGCGAAACCTTTCTCAAGGTCCTTGTCCGTCGGGATATAGTCGGTCATGGTGCCGTCGTTGTAGGCCTGATAAGCGGAGAGGTCAAAATAGCCCGTTCCGGTGAGGCCGAAGAGGATCGTTTTCGCCTCGCCGGTTTCCTTGCACTTGATTGCCTCGTCCATGGCGGCTTTAATGGCGTGGGCCGATTCCGGCGCGGGCAGAAGGCCTTCCACACGGGCGAAAAGCTTCGCGGCTTTGAAAACGTCTGTCTGCTCCACGGCGCGCGCCTCATCCAGGAAGCCGT
>CAZJCH010000173.1:4963-5765 GCA_964544005.1 uncultured Papillibacter sp. | reverse complement strand
CAAGAACTATCAGCTTATAAACGACGGCGTGCAGGGCATTATCAAAATAACCTTGAAATACAACGGCAACGAGAAGGCCATTACGGGCCTCCGCCGCGTTTCGAAACCGGGTCTGCGCATGTACGCGGGCGCCGGCGAGCTGCCCCAGGTCCTCAGAGGGCTTGGCATTGCCATCATTTCAACATCCAAGGGTGTCATGACCGACAGGAGAGCCAGAGAGGCAAACGTCGGCGGCGAAGTCCTTGCGTTTGTCTGGTAAGGGGGAGAGAGAATGTCAAGAATAGGAAGAACCCCCATTGCCATCCCGGCAGGCGTTGAAGTTAAGGTTACCGACACCAATGTGGTGACGGTCAAGGGCCCCAAGGGAGTGCTTGAGACAGCGCTGAAACCCGAGATCAAAGTCGCTGTCGACGGCGGTTTTGTCAATATGACCCGCTCGACAGACGAGCCTAAGCATCGGTCCCTTCACGGCCTTTCCCGGACGCTGGTGGCCAATATGATCGATGGCGTGACCAAGGGCTACAAGAAGGAACTGGATGTCAGCGGAGTCGGCTACAGGGTGACAAAAGAGGGCAGCAAGCTGGTTATGAACCTTGGGTATTCCCATCAGGTGATCGTCGAGGAAACGAAGGACATCAAGATCGATGTTCCGGCGCCCAACAAGATCATCGTGAGCGGTATTGACAAGCAGGCTGTCGGCCAGTTTGCAGCCGATGTCCGGAGGAAAAGACCACCCGAGCCATACAAGGGCAAGGGTATCAAATATGCCAACGAGGTCGTTCGCCGCAAAGAAGGCAAGACC
>CAZJCH010000173.1:0-4953 GCA_964544005.1 uncultured Papillibacter sp. | reverse complement strand
CCGGCGCCAAAAAGTAAAAGGAGGTGTGCCTGAATGATTAAAAGACCTGATACAAATGCACAGCGCATGAAGCGCCATAAAAGAGTCAGAAGCAAGGTCTCCGGCACGCCCGAGTGCCCGAGGCTCGATGTATTCCGCAGCGGAAAACATATTTACGCACAGGTAATCGATGATGTCGGCATGAAAACACTCTGCGCCGCTTCCTCTGTAGAGAAGGAATTCCAGGGGCCGGGCGGAAATAAGGAAGGCGCTAAAAAAATCGGCAAGCTGATTGCCGAACGCGCCAGGGCGAAGGGTATTGAGGCGGTTGTTTTTGACCGCGGCGGCTATCTTTACCACGGCCGCGTCAAGGAACTGGCAGACGGAGCCCGCGAGGGCGGCCTGAAATTTTAACGGGGGGAGGAGACATCATGGCTTACAGCGGTAACAGTTACAGCGGTAACAGAAGAGATAACAGAAGAGATAACAGAAGAGACGAAGTCCAGTCTGAGTTTTCGGAAAAGGTCGTTTCCTTGAACCGTGTCTCAAAAACAGTCAAGGGCGGTCGTATTTTCAAGTTTGCGGCCCTCTGCGTCGTCGGAGACGGAAAAGGCCGGGTCGGATTTGGCCTGGGTAAGGCGGGGGAAGTATCCGAAGCCATCCGCAAGGGCATCGAAGACGCCAAGAAGAATCTCGTGAATATCACGCTTTCCGGCACGACGATTCCCCATGAGGTCACCGGTGAATTCGGAGCCGGAAGGGTACTGTTGAAGCCCGCGCCGGCCGGTACCGGCGTTATCGCCGGCGGTGCTGTCCGAGCTGTCGTTGAGGCGGCCGGCATCAGCGATATCAGAACGAAATGCCTGCGCTCCAATAATCCTCAAAATGTCGTTGCGGCAACAATGGTCGGTTTAAGATCGCTCCGTGATGCTACTCAGGTCGCAAGGACAAGAGGAAAGAGCGCCGAAGAGATCCAGGGTTAGGGGGCGGACACATATGGCCAATTTAAAAATTAAGCTGGTAAAAAGCTTAAGCGGCAGGCATGAAAGCCATGTCGCGACAGCCAAATCCTTGGGACTAACGAAAATCGGCAGCGAAACCGTACAGCCCGACAATCCGCAGACAAGGGGCAAGATTGCACTCATTGGTTATCTTGTCTCCGTAACAGAAGAGTAAGGAGGCGTAGGGTAATGAATTTGCATGATCTCACTCCCGCGTGCGGATCAACGCACGTCGGAAAACGCAAAGGCCGCGGCATAGCAACCGGCAACGGAAAAACTGCCGGTCGCGGGCATAAGGGCCAGAAGGCGCGTTCCGGCGGCGGCGTCCGTGCCGGCTTCGAAGGCGGCCAGATGCCTCTCGCCCGCCGCGTTCCGAAGAGGGGCTTCAACAACATATTCGCAAAGCCGCTTGAAGCGATCAATGTTTCCGCGCTTGAGTTATTTGACGACGGCGCCGAAATCGGTATTGAGGAACTTCTCGCAGCCGGCGTCGTCAGTAAATGTGAGTACGGCGTCAAGATCCTCGGCAACGGAAATATCACAAAAAAATTAACGGTCAAAGCCTCTGCTTTTTCAGAGTCGGCAAAAGGAAAAATTGAAGCTGCCGGCGGAAAGGCCGAGGTGGTTTAGGTGCTTCAGACTATACGCAACGCATGGAAAATAGACGATATCAGGAAGAAATTCATCTTTATGCTTTTCATCCTGCTGCTTTATCGTCTGGGAAGTGCCGTACCGGTGCCGTACGTGAATACAGATATGCTCGGCGATTATTTCGATTCACTGCAGAATACAGTATTCGGCCTTATGAACGTCATGTCGGGCAGCGCTTTCTCAATGGCGACGATATTCGCATTGTCCATCCAGCCGTATATTAACGCATCTATCATCATACAGCTTCTGACAATTGCCATCCCCGCCCTTGAACGTCTTCAGAAGGAGGGCGGCGAGGAGGGCAAGAAGAAACTCGAGAAAATTACGCGCTATTCAACACTTTTCATCGGCCTCATCCAGGGGTTCGGCTACTATGTCCTCATCAAGCAAAACGGCATTCTGCAGGTCAGCGGTTCAGATATAATGGCGGCTATTGTCATCATTCTGTCGTTCACGGCGGGCAGCTGCCTCCTGATGTGGATGGGCGAGCAAATCACCGAGTTCGGAATCGGAAACGGCATATCGATTATCCTGTTTGTCAGCATTGTTTCCCGATTCCCCACCAACATTTATAATACGATCACGGGAATTAAGGATACGTCCTCGCTGCTGATGAATATACTGCTTCTCATCGGCGTGTTGCTGATTATTGTGATGATTGTCATCGTCACGCAGTCGGAAAGGCGAATACCGGTGCAGTACGCCAAGCGCGTGGTCGGGCGGAAGATGTACGGCGGCCAGTCGACGCACCTGCCGATGAAGGTCAATATGTCGGGCGTTCTGCCGATCATCTTCGCGCAATCCATCGCCTCGCTGCCGGCAACAATCGGTATGTTTGTGCCGGGGTGGTCAAAAGGCTGGTTTATTGATTTGTTCCAGCCAACCTCATGGACGTACGCGGTCTTCTATTTCCTGCTGATCGTCTTCTTCTCGTATTTCTATTCGACGATCCAGTTCAACCCCATCGAAGTGGCGAACAACCTCAAGAAAAACGGCGGATTCATTCCTGGTTTCCGTGCAGGAAAACCGACGTCGGAGTTTATTAAGAAGGTACTGACAAAGATCACGCTGTTCGGCGCGCTGTATCTCTCGATCATCGCGGTCGCCCCGATTATCATCGGTCTTTTCTCAGAAAAGGCAGCTAACGCGGGGATACAGCTGGGCGGCACGTCGATCATCATCGTTGTCGGCGTCGCGCTCGAGACCGTCAAGCAGGTCGAGGCGCAGATGCTCATGCGCCATTACAAAGGCTTCCTTGAGTAAGGAGTGCAAATGAAACTGATACTCCTGGGCGCCCCGGGTGCTGGAAAAGGCACCCAGGCAAAAATACTGAGTCACAAGCTCTCGCTGCCAACGATTTCAACCGGCGATCTTTTAAGAGCCGCGGTGAAGAACGGTACGCCGGTCGGGCTTGAGGTGCAGGCTGTTATTGACTCCGGGAAGCTCGTACCCGATGAATTGGTGATGAGCATCATCCGGGAACGGCTGAGAGAACCTGATTGCAAGAACGGGTATATCCTCGACGGTATGCCGAGAACTCTGGCTCAGGCGGAAGAGCTCGAAAAAGCCGGGATTGAGATTGATACCGCCCTCAGCATCGAGATTTCCGACGATGAGATCGGAGCGCGGATGACCGGCAGGCGCGTCTGTGGAACCTGTGGCGCGACCTATCACATCGTTTCATCACCGCCGCATAAAGAAGGCATCTGTGACAGCTGCAGCGGCAAGCTGACAATGCGAAAAGACGACGAGCCCGATACGGTTAAGCAGCGGCTCAAGATATTTCATCAGGAGACGGAGCCGTTGAAAGCCTATTATCTGTCATTAGGACAGCTCATTACGGTTGACAACCAACCGACAGTTGAGGAGACGACGGCAGCCATATTTAAGGAACTCGGGATTTAGGATGATAAAACTTAAATCCTCACGTGAAGCTGAATTGATGCGCCAGGCCGGAAAAATTGCCGCGGCTGCCCGTGCTTTAGCAGGGGAAATGGTGACGGCCGGCGTGACAACAAAGCAGATAGATATGGCAGTCCATGATTTTATCGTATCAAACGGTGCCGTGCCGACCTTTCTGAACTATAACGGTTTCCCCGCCTGCATCTGCGCGTCGGTCAACGAGCAGGTGATCCACGGCATACCGAACGACCGGGTGCTCATTGACGGCGACATTGTCAGTATTGACGTCGGAGCGACGAAGGACGGTTATGTCGGAGACTGCGCCGCGACTTTCATAGTCGGAAGAAGCAGCAGGGAAGCAGAAAGACTCATCGCAGTCACAAAGCAAAGCTTTTTCGAGGGTGTAAAATACGCCCGGGAAGGCTATAGAATCTCAGATATTTCCAACACGATCCAGAGCTATGTCGAATCAAACGGCTTTTCCGTCGTCAGGGAATATGTCGGCCATGGCATCGGCGCTACAATGCACGAGCCACCGGAGGTGCCCAATTTTGGAAGCCCCGGGCATGGCGTCAGGATTGTCCGCGGCATGACGCTGGCGGTGGAACCAATGGTCAACCAGGGGGTCGCCGCGGTAAAAGTTCTCAAAGACAGATGGACAGTCGTCACGCTCGACGGGAAACTGTCGGCGCACTACGAGAATACGATCCTGATTACTGACGGCGCACCTGAAATCCTCACGACGACAGGAGATATCTGATGATGGATAAATCGGATATCACAACATTGAAAAACGCACGATCCGAAATCGCGGATATTGATAAAGCGGACATCGTCGTCTCAATAAACGGCCGGGATAAGGGCAAACCCTTTTTCGTCATCGAAAAAGAAGATGTTTTCGCCCTGCTGTGTGACGGTAAGTCAAGGCGTATCGACAAGCCGAAGCGGAAAAAACTGAGGCACATCCGGCTTGAGTCAAAAAGTGATTGCCGGACTGCGCTGAAGCTCAAAAACGGCTTTAAGGTGACAAACAGCGAAATCAGACGGGCTCTGGCGGAGCATCAAACAAGAATCCAGGGAGAAAAGGAGGTATGTAATTAAGTATGGCTAAGGACGACATGATCGAACTCGAAGGCATCGTCGTGGAATCGCTTCCCAATACGATGTTCCAGGTTAACATAGGCGGCGGACACATGATATTGGCGCATATCTCCGGTAAACTCCGAATGAATTTTATCCGGATCCTGCCGGGAGACAAGGTTACGGTGCAGATGTCACCGTACGACCTGACCCGCGGCAGGATTACATGGCGGAGCAAATAGCTGCGCCTGGCAAAAGCTGGCGCTTTTGCGGAAAATAATCGCACCGAGACCTTACATGCCTTATCATTTCACCGGCGAGGAATGGTAAGAGCCAAATA
>CAZJCH010000172.1:0-5776 GCA_964544005.1 uncultured Papillibacter sp. | reverse complement strand
GCCTGCCGGTGGCGGCGGGCTGGCCCGGCGGCGCGTCGGCCGGGATAACCGACATAAAACCGGGCGGCGTGGAGCTTATCGGCGAATCGTCCGGCGGCGGCGAGACCGGAGCAAATGACCCCGCATCCTATGCACCGGCACCGGCCAATGCGTCCGATGCAGCAGCATTCGATGCTGCGGCATTCGATGCGGCGGCACCAGACACACCGGCATCCGGCGTGGCGGATGGGAATGGCCAGAGCTCCGGCAGCGCGTACGGGGTTTTGCAAGCACTGGGCGTGTGGCTGATAAATCCGGATATGTGGCTGATGATATGGGCGGCCGGGGTGCTGCTCAGTCTGTCATGGCATGTTTTGGGCTATATCCGGTTTTCCGGCATCATACGGCGCACGGCAGCACCGCCCGACGAGGAGGACAGCGCCGTCTTCTATGAAATGCATGCAAGCGGCCGCGCGCGTTTCATCCGCAGCGACTTTGTGAAAACGCCGATGCTGATCGGAATACTGCGTCCGGCCGTTGTGATACCTTCCGCTCCCTATGTTCAAAACGGCAGAGCGGAGGATTTACGCGATATTCTCAGGCACGAGCTGACGCATTACCGCCGCCGCGACCTGGTGTACAAATGGCTGGCGATGCTCGTGACGAGCCTGCACTGGTTCAACCCGCTGATGTATCTGGTGCGCCGGGAGATTGACCGCGCCTGCGAGCTCTCCTGCGACGAGGCTGTGATCCGCCCGCTGACCGCGGCGCAGAAGCAGCACTACGGGGAAACGCTGCTGACTCTGGCCGTTCACCAGACATACCCTTCCGGCATTCTCGCCACGACAATGTGCGAGGCGAAGTCCCGGCTGAAGGAGAGACTCGTATCTATTATGACATATAAAACAAAAACACGAACAGCCGCCCTGCTGTCCCTTGTCCTCCTGCTGGTCCTTGCGGGCTGCGCCGCCGTCAGCGGCCTTAAGGAAACGGATAATACAGCGCCGCCAAGAGAAACAGCAACCGTGAGCCCTCCAGAGAGCAGCCCGACTGCCGAACGCGACGATGTGACGCTTTTCGAAAAATACGGTCTGACAGTTGCAATACCAAATGAGTATATCGACCAGCTTAGTATATTTACCGATGATCCGGAATGGGAAATGACAGCTGGCACCTATCTGATCTCCGTTTATGAGAAGCGGAGCTATGAGGGCAGCCTGGCAGAATTCGGCGAGGACGCCTACGCTGGGCATATGTTCTCTCTCGCACGTTACACCCGATCACAGTATGAGGCGTTTCTCGCCTCCGACGGCAGCGGCCAGAGCTTTTTCGCCAAAGACGATACGTATTATTACGGCTGGTTTTTCCCCACGGACGTGCAGTTTTATTTCACAGGCAGTCTGGACACGGAATCCGGGGAGTGGAAAGCATGGGAAGAGCTCAATGAAAAGTGCAAGGACATCAAAGCCGATTTCATTGCCCGCAATCACCTGACGCCCTACAGCGACAGCGAGTTTTGGGATAAAGAATTCACTTACGACAGCCCGCACCTGTATATGACTTACTATCCCTATTATGCTTATCAGGATACGGCAACGGCACAGGGCTTTACCTGGGAGGAAAGGCCCTACACCCTCGTCCTCTCCCAGCCCGCCGCGCAGGGCGATAAGGGCATCTGGTGCGTGGAACGCTGGTATGATGACAACGGCAGCATTTATTACCAATTCCCGTACGAGTCCGGCATGGTCGCCGCCGATTATTACGCCGCTGTGCAAAAGGACGCTGACAGCGGTGGCGATGCGTCCCTGCTGGTCCCGGAAAAGGCCGCTCTGGCGTTTGTGCAAAGCTTCTTTCAATCTCGCCACGCGCTGGCGGCAGAGGACAGCTTCCGGCGCCTTGAGGGCGAGGTAGCCGTCAAGGCGTGGCACCTGTGTCGGCAGGTCTTTGACGATATAGGAACCCTGGAGGCGGCGCTTGACGCGTCCGGGAACAGCACCGACAGTGAGGTTTTGGAGGTGCCAGAGTCAATGAAGCCCTTTACAAGGTACACGCGTTCCCGCCTCTATTCAAATATCTGGCTGAAGGCGGAGAAACCGGCGTCGATAACGGGAGGCGCGGTGATCTGCCGAAGCGGCGACGGCAGCAAGACGGCAGCCTTCTACCAGCAGGACAGACTGCTGTGTGTAAACGTAGACGGGACGGCCCGGTGGTACAGACCGGCGTATGATTTCGCAATGAGCCCTTACGAGAGCATGCGCAGACTCTACGAGGACTTCCACCGTTACTGTTACCCGGAGCCGCTGCATCAGCTGGAGGACATCACGTTTGATGATCAGGAGCAGGTGGAGGAACTGATCTGGGCGTATTTCAGCGCACTGGAGCAAAAAGATTATGCCGGTGCATGGGCGCTGATGTCGTCAAGACGTCAGAACGAAGGCTATCCGCCGGAGCCGTCCATCAGCGAGGGCGGGAGAATGGGCGATATAAAACTGGTGTCCATGGAAGGCTATCTGCCGCCATATATCGCCCAGACCCTGCCGCCGTATGAGTTTAAAATGGCGGACGTCCCCGCCGGTACGCCGACGGTCTGGTTCTGGGTCAAGCTGGATGTTCAATCGGCGGCGGGCTTGGGATGGGAAAATGGCATCAACGAACGGTTTATCAATGTGGCGCAAGAGGCGGACGGGACCTGGCGGATCGACAGCCTTGCCACAGGCCCGTAGCTGAGACAGAGGGGCTGTTCTGCAAAAATAAAAACGGGACTGCAGCAAACAATAATGCTGCAGTCCTAAATTTTTCCTATATGGGCTTATGCCCGGATTATTTCGGTTTTTTGTTTGGGTTCACGTAATCGAGGCTGAGGACATCTAAGCGCTTCTTTTGTTCAACTAATATTTTTCGATAAAAGTAAACTGCTACAATCAAAGCAATCGTATCAACAATTGGCTGAACTGTCATGCACCCGTATAGCGGAATGAGGGCATCCATTAAAAACAGCAGCGGAATGTCCACTACGCCCTTACGCAATACAGAGCAGATCAGGGATTCCTTGACCTTTCCCATCGCTTGAAATTGAATAATCATCGGATAGCATACAGACATCAACGGCATTGCCACCACCGCAATCCGCAGGAACCTTGCGCTATATGTAATTGTCGCCGCATCATCTATGAATAAGCCCGTTAACGAAGGCGCAAAGATTTCGTAGCAAATAAGGCACAAGATCGAAAATCCCAATGACACGGCGCATCCGAATATGAACGCATCATGCCGCCGTTTTTGGTTGCCGGATGAGAAAGTGTACGCCAGCAGGGGCAGCATGCCTTTTGAAACACCAATGGAGAAGTAAAGCGGCAGCCAGTCCAGCTTCCTCGCGATACCGTACCCCGCGACAGCTGCGGTTTCATACCCCGATACAAATTTGGAGACCATCGATACCGCAACTACTGTGAGGGCATATTGAACAGCCGACGGGATCCCGATGGATACAATGCCTCCGATCCGCTTCCGGATATATTTCAGGTGCCCGGGCGCAATACTGATCACACTGGATTTCCTTTTTACAAAAATATACGCAAGTAAAAACAGCGTACCCAGCATATTGGATATGGCGGTGGCCGCGCCGGCGCCAACTGCTCCCAAACCTAGGAATTCGGGAAGCACAAAGAACGGGTCAAGGATGATGTTGGCAACGCCGCCCATCGAGACTCCCAATGCGGCAATCAGCGAGTTTCCCTCCGCGCGAATGATGTCTGCTAACAGTATATTTAGAATCGTACCCGCACCGCCGATGATAATGACCCATTTGGCATACCCGAAGGCAATATCATAGGTGGCGTCCGTGGCGCCGCACAACCGCAGGATCGGCGAGGCCAGAAGCCCGAAGAGAACGGAAAATATAACGGCGCTGCCAAGCCCGCACCAAAAGGAGATTGAAGAAATTTGTTTTGCCCGGGCTTTATCATGCTGCCCCAATGCGCGCGCTATGAGGCTGGCGCCGCCGACCCCAAACAGATTTGATACCGCCGTCAATAACAGAAAGGGTGATGCAACAACAGTAATTGCCGCTGTCTGAATCGGCTCATTGAGCATGCCGACGAAATAGGTATCCGCCAGATTGTAGATCAGGACGATCATCTGACCTGCAATCGAAGGAATAATCTGTTTCAATACCGCCTTTTTAACCGGCATTTGCTCAAAAAGAAGTGTTTTATCTATTGCTTTAGTCATTGCCGGCCACCTCCTCTCCGTCTTTTTTGACGTTGGAAGGATTCGATACCACTTATCCGAATCCTGCTAAGCCTACAGGGCTTCGGATCACTCCCACTCGATGGTGCCGGTGGGCTTCGGCGTCAGGTCGTATAAGACGCGGTTGACGCCGGGAACTTCGGCTGTGATGCGCGCTGTGATATGCTGCAGCAGCGCAAAGGGAACATCCTCGACGGTGGCGGTCATGGCGTCACGGGTATTGACGGCGCGGATAATGACGGGCCAGTCGAAGCTGCGCATGCCACCGCGCACGCCGGTGGACTTGAAGTCGGGAATGATTGTGAAATACTGCCAGACCTTGCCCTCGAGACCGTTTTTCGCAAACTCCTCCCGCAGGATGGCGTCGGACGCCCGCAGGGCCTCCAGCCTGTCGCGGGTGATCGCGCCGAGACAGCGGACGCCGAGGCCGGGGCCCGGGAAGGGCTGGCGGTCGACCATGCTGTCCGGTAGTCCCAAAGCCCTGCCGACGACGCGAACCTCGTCCTTGAAGAGGAGCTTCACCGGCTCGACCAGCTCAAACTGCAAATCGTCGGGCAGGCCGCCCACGTTATGGTGCGCCTTGACAGGTCCGCTCTCCAGGATGTCGGGGTATATCGTGCCCTGCGCCAAAAACTCGATACCGTCGAGCTTGCGGGCCTCCTCCTCGAAGACGCGGATGAACTCCGCGCCGATGATTTTACGCTTTTGCTCGGGGTCGGATATACCGGCGAGCTTATTGAGGAACCGGTCCACGGCGTCCACATAGACGAGATTGGCTTTCATCCGGCCCCGGAAAACCTCAACCACCTGTTCCGGCTCGCCCTTTCGCAGCAGCCCATGGTTGACATGGACGCACGTCAGCTGTTTTCCGACAGCCTTTATTAAGAGCGCTGCGACCACCGAGGAATCAACGCCGCCGGACAGCGCCAGCAGCACCCTCTTATCGCCGATCTGCTCCCGCAGCGCCAATAGTTGCTGCGCTATAAAAGCCTCCGCCAGTGCCGGTGTTGTGATACGCGACATATTCTCGGGACGTTTGTTGTTGTCCATTTTTTTCTCCTTGTTCCATATAGAATACCAAAATACTATATCACGCATCCTGACAGTTTCCAATAGCGAAAATCGGCTTGATGCAGCAGTGCCGGAAATGGCAAACGCTTGTTGACAAGGCGGGACATATTTCGGAATGATTATTCATTAAGCAAAAAAAGTGCCGATATACATAATGATGGAGCGTTCTGTGTTCCAGGGATGCTAAGCCGGCGGCCAATGAGCGCCTTTTCCAGGGAGTGATTAATATGAACATCGCCTCTTTTCTTTCAATCATCTTCAGTGCCTCGTGCGCTGTATTCCTATTCATTGGTATATATGCGTTCTACCTGGCCCCGCGCAGCAGGACTAATATTCTGTTTTTCAATCTGACCGTTGCATTAGGGCTTTGGGTTTTTGGCTTCAGTATGGCCATTACCGCAGAGGGTCTTGAAACAGCGCTGTTTTGGCGACGTTTTGCCGCTATCGGCTTCAGCACTTTTTTTGTTACTCTGCTGCG
>CAZJCH010000171.1:0-5801 GCA_964544005.1 uncultured Papillibacter sp. | reverse complement strand
GGATAAGGTTGACAGATGCTTAAAATTATACTTACAAGCCTGACCGTATCGCTTGGCGTGACGCTTTTTATTGAAGTGCTGCTGGCGCTTATCCTCGGCATCCGGACAAAGAAGGATATCGCGCTTGTTGCCCTCTGCAATGTATTGACGAATCCGGCCGTGGTGTTTATATCAATTATCGCTTCACTTTATTTGGGGAATACGCTTATAATCATCTGCACAGCGATTCTGGAGCTGCTCGCTTTCGTGACAGAAGCGGTCATCTACCGCAAATTTCTTACCGCCGGAAGGCTACATCCGTTTTTGCTGTCGCTTATTTTGAATCTCGCGTCATTTTTGACCGGTGTCGTTATCAACAATTTAGGAGGATTCACATGAAAAAGCTGATTACTGTTCTTTTGGCATTGCTATTAGCACCGATGCTGTCCGTTACCGCGCTGGCGGACGCTGCTTTTTTTGATTACGACACCTGGGTAGAGGCCGATTATTATGTGAGTGTCACAACGCCCGACGGCGGACTGAATTTCCGCAGCGAGCCGAACCTCAAATCGGATATTTATGCCCTTATTCCCGATTTTGAGATCCTGCATATCATATCCGTCGTCGATGATTCCTGGGGAGAGACGACGTATGACGGCTCGTGGGGCTTTGTCTTTCTCGGCCAGACAACAGAAATACCTCCCGTCTCAGACGCGGATTACTATGTCCTGGTGACAACGCCCGACGGCGGGCTCAATTTACGCACCGGACCGGGTTCGGGCTTTGGCAAGCTTGTTCTGATTCCTGATTTCGAGCAGCTGCGCATCAACCAAGTTTCCGGCGAATGGGGTAAAACAATATTTAACGGCTCGGAAGGCTGGGTCTTTTTGGGTCAGACCACCCGCATTCCCGAGGCATCCCCTTCGGAATTGCCGTCGGCAGCCGTGACTGACTATGCTCCGGCCAGCGCCGATGCCGCGGAGACCACTGCGACAAACCCAGTCGGCTTAGACGAACAGATCCAATTCGAACAAGAAGAAGAGGAAGAAGATGATGATGATGAAGAACAGCAGGAGGAACAGGAAGATCGGGAGCAGTCCGGGCGGCCTGATCGGCTCAAAGATATCTTCGGTACGAGGCTGCTTTTCATCGGGCTGGGTATTGCCGTCATCGCTCTTGTGACACTCGTTATTATCCTGCTGATCAATAAACGCGCGACTGTCAAAAAGTAAACCGCGGCCGAGCACTCGGCATCAGTCGTCTGTGTATTCAATATTGTGCTTCCTGTACGCAGTCGGGGTCATACCGATAACCTTTTTAAACAGTTTCGTGAAGTACTCGTCACAATATCCGAGCTTTGTCGCGATCTCATAATTTTTTAGGCTCCGGTCCGCCAGGAGGATTTTTGCCCTTTCAATCTTCACATACGTAATGTAGTCGATCACATTAAGCCCCGTCTTCTCCCTGAAGAGCATACTTAAATACGACCTTGAGATAAAGAGCTTTTTTGCGATCTTATCGAGCGATATTTCCGAATCGATATTGTCAAGAATAATCTTGCAGGCGTTTTTGATCATGACATTGTCGTCGACATCGAGCTCGAATTTTCGGATGACGGATGAGGTGCTTTCAACAATTTCTAAAAATTTTGCCTTAATGTCCGATAGCTCGTGGCACTCGGACAAATCGACCGCGCCCAGTTCCGTTATGCATGAGAGCTTCTGTACCCAGGGAAATTCGTGAATAACGGCGTCAAGGAGCTTGTTGACGACGGTGTTAAAGATATAAGCTGTCTTCAGGTTGTTATAATTGACGCCGGCCCAGGTCGCTTCCAGCATTTTTGTCGCGATGGCGGCCGACTGGCCGCCGCCGTCGGCGATGCATGCGACCAGATTTCTCAGCTCATTTGCAGGAAAATGCTCCTGCGCGTTTTCCTCGAGAATGCTCTTAAGGTACTCAATACTTGTTTGCTCAAGGCTTTTTTGCTTGATGTACGAGGACGCCTGATGCAGCATTTTTAGAAAGTCATCCTCATTGATAGGTTTCAGGAGGTATTCGATCGCGCCGTTTGTAAACCCCTGCCTGGCATAATCAAAATCGCTGAACTGACTCATCAGCACGACACATTTCGTGAGCTTGTCCTCCAGCACCTTCTTCGTCAGCTCAATGCCGTCGATGACAGGCATTCTGATATCGGTGATCACGATATCGACCGGCTTTTCATAAAGCATTTTAAGAGCATCCCTACCGTTGGAGGCTTCGCCCGCGATATAAAAATCAGAGATTTCCCCCCACACGTTCATAGACCGGAGCTCATTCAAGCTTAACTTAACGTCATCAACAAGCAGTACGCTATACATAACGACCCCTCTTTTTGTTTATTGGCAGTGAGAAACGGACGACCGTCCTAATGCCGGGCTCACTTTCAATCCATGTTCTGCCGCCGTGCCTTTGAATAATGCTTTTAACGATTGACAATCCGAGCCCGTAACCGTCATATTTATCTTTTTCATGCAGGCGCTCAAAAGCGTTGAACAGTTTTGAAGCGTCGTTCATGTCAAAGCCTATCCCGTTATCCTCCACTGAGAACACATATTCCTTGTTTTCCTCTTTACAACCGACCTTTATTATTGCCGTTTCTCGTTTGTCTGAAAATTTCAGCGCGTTGGAAATAATATTAAAAACCAGCAGCCGAAGTAGGGCCTGGTCAGCCGAAACGGTCGGGAAGCCTGTTTCGAAAGCCAGCTTCGATTGATTGACATAGTTGCTTTTCAACTCTTTGTAAACCGATGTAAACAATTTTTTGATATTGACGTCTTCCTTCACAAGCTGCTGACTTGAGTACATTTCATACTTTATGATTTCATTGATAAATAAAGTCATATTCCTGCTCACCTGGAGAATTCTGTCCGCGTGCGCTTGTGTATCGGATTTTTTCAGAATGTTTTCCGCACATTTTTCGATGTCTGCGAAGGATTCCTTCACATCATTCGAGATGGCCAGACAGAAATTCTGCATATTTCTGACCATTTCCTGCTGCTCAACCGTCCGTTCCCTGACGGTCGTCTCAAGAATCGAATTCTGGCTGACGATTCTTTGTTCCGTTTTCATTCTTTCCGTCAGGTCTTTGGCAAAGCAGGTGACCTCGACAATCTCGGAGTTGATATAGACCGGGTAGAAATTATACGAAAAAATCCTGTCGTTATAAGGCGATCTTAATTCGACCTTGAACATGCCGTCCGATACGGCGCGTTCGTAAAACTCACCCCAGACATGGTATTCTCCCGGGAAAACGTCCTTCAGCTGGACACCTTCTTCTACTGTGAATCTATGGTTTTCTTCTACCATGCTTTTAAAAGCTGCGTTATAATACAGGAGTCTGTAATTTCTGTCGACAGACCATATGAGATCCTCCGTACTGTCGATAATATTGCGGAGCTCCTCCGAAAGCTTTCTGACATTGTTCTCGTACTCATAAGTTTCCGTGACATCCCGGAAGCAGATGACAGCCGATGTCAAGGTCCCGTGTTCATTATAGATCGGGCTGCCGCTGTAACTGAAGTATCCCGAAAACCCCGGCCTTTCCACTCTGATCCGGACATTATTCAGCGTTTCGCCCCGCAATACTCTCGCACTCGGTATTTCGTCCTTCGTGAGCGCTCTGCCGTTCGTGTCATAATACGCGCTGTGGACGAAGTTGTCTCCGACCTTCCTTATATTTTCGGGGTCCTGCGTCATTTTTTTCGCTTGCTCATTGACGTAATTATAAGTTCCGTCACTGTTAATAATAAACAAACCGTCATTCATGTACTCTGTGATTATTCGGAAACGCTCCGCTTCAGTATTCAGCTTCCGGATTTGCTTTTCCAGCTTGTCCTGTTCCCCGGTATCCGCACTCGATAATTTCTCCATATTTGTATCTACCTCTAAAAATCACAAGACATATTACTTCAATGTTATCGTATCATATAAAAACATTGAGTTGAATGATTTATTTTGTGTTTATCTTGTGGTTTAGTCTAGGTATTTTTAGGTTTTTATTCCATTTTGCTTCTCCTCCATCAAAAACGGTCCGATATTGCGGTTATGACTACAAAAACACAATGGTTTATGCTAATATAAACCATGCTTTGAAAGGGGGCCGCCTTGTGGAAGGTATATGTTATATTGTCGGTGCGGGGCCGGTTGAGGAACTGAGCCTTAAACCGTCGGAAAAGGATTTTGTCATCGCCGCCGACGCGGGATATCTTCATATGGCGCGGCTCTCGGCGGCGCCGGACCTCGTCGTGGGCGACTTCGACTCGCTGGGTCAAAAGCCGAACCACCCGAACATTGTGGAACACCCGAAGGAAAAGGACCAGACCGATACGATGCTCGCCATCGATGAGGGGCTGCGCCGTCACTATAAAAGGTTCGTCATTCTGGGCGGGCTCGGCGGCAGACTGGACCACACCTATGCAAATATCCAGACGCTTATTTTTCTCGCTCAGAATAACGCCCGCGGATATCTGCTGGGGAGCGGAACGGCTGTCACGGTCATTAAGAACGGGAGTATCGCCTTTGACGACGAAACAAAGGGCACCGTATCCGTCTTCTGCTGCTGTGAACCGGCCAAAGGCGTGACCCTCAAAGGTCTCAAGTATCCGCTCGATAACGCTGTTTTGGTGGAATCCAATCCGCTTGGTGTCAGCAACGAGTTCACCGGCGAGATAAGCGAAATCACCGTGTCAGACGGCAGCCTCGTTGTCATGTGGGAGGAAAAAGCCGCCGATTTTATTGACAAGCTGAGACAAGCGCGTTATCGTTCACTCTTATATTTACCACAAAGGATAGATGGTGTCAGCATGACGGAGCTAAAAGGCGCAATATTCGACCTTGACGGGACACTGTTCGATTCGAATTCAATGTGGGATTCCATTGCGGAGGAATATCTGAAAAGCCAAGGCATCACACCCTACGGTGACGTGCGCGAGGCTGTCAGCGCCATGAGCATCCAGCAGGTCTGCGCATATTTTTGCTCGGAGTACAAGCTGGCGCTCAGCCGGGAGGAAATCGTCGGCGGCATCAACGCGATGGTGGAGGATTTCTATTATAACCGCGTTCAATTAAAAGACGGTGTCGAGGAAACGCTGGAACGCATGAAAAGCCGTGGAATCAAAATGTGCGTGGCAACGGCGACGGACCGGTATCTCGTCGAAGCCGGACTTCGACAAACCGGCATATCGGATTATTTCAGCCGGATTTTTACGTGCACCGAGGTCGGCGCCGGCAAGGATGCGCCCGATATTTACCTTCAGGCGCTCGATTTCCTGGGGACAGGCATTAAAGAAACCATCGTTTTTGAGGACGCGCTCTACGCCGTCCGGACGGCCAAGACGGCCGGCTTCACGGTCGCAGCGCTCTATGATGAATCCATTTGTCATCAGCAGGACGAGATCAGGCCGCTGGCGGACTATTATCTCCTCTCGTTTGCCGATTGGAGGGCGCTCAATAAATGAGAAGAGTGAAGTGTGAAGTTTTTAAAGGAGCTGCATTTGATCCGTCCGAATTTCCGGGGTAAATGCAGCTCCATCAGCCAGCCCGTCCGGGTGACCGGACGGGCTGGTTCGTTTATATAAACAGGTTCACGTTGGATTCTTCCGCGTCGCCGAGATACGTCCCGACGCCGGCGTAGTCGATACCGTCAATGAGCTCTTCTTCCTTGATGCCCATCACGTCCATGCTCATGGTGCAGGCGATGATCCTGACGCCGTTTTGCTGCGCTTTTTTGATAAGTTCTTCGAGGGAATCAACATTCTTTTTCTTCATGATACCACGCATCA
>CAZJCH010000170.1:0-5828 GCA_964544005.1 uncultured Papillibacter sp. | reverse complement strand
AGCGGGAGCGAGATTGCCAAGAAGTTTTGTCAACTCTTAAAAAGTGACAAAGTAAGCGATAAGATTGACAGTGAAGCAGATTGAGAGATAATTATAGGGTCAAGCACTACACAGTGTGGACAAGGCGCGCGCACGGAAGGGAAACGGCGCGTGGGGAAATAGGAAAGAAGAAATAAAAGGGAATAAAGAAAAAAGAGAAAGGAAAAGGGGGACGCTCAAGAAGGCGAAGAAGCAAGGGGCGCTGGCAAGCCGGACTGGCAAGCCAACGGACACGCAGCCGCGCGCGCGGGAGAAGCGCACGCGAAACAAGTGTTGAGCGAGGGAAAAACAGTAAAACAGGAGGTGAGCTGGTGGAACAGTTTGTTGAATTCAACGGAGTCGGCAAAGCATTCCCCGGTGTACAAGCGCTCAAGGATGTCAGCTTCCGGGTAGACGGGGGCAAGGTATGCGCGTTATTAGGAGAGAACGGCGCTGGGAAGAGCACGTTATTAAAGATTTTAAGCGGAGACTTACAGCCTGATGAAGGGGAAATAAGCATAAGCGGGGCGGTGCAGAAGCTCACGTCACCGTATCAGGCGATAAAGGCGAGCATCAGCGTCATATATCAGGAACGGCAGCTGGTGCCGACGATGAGTGTAATGGAGAACATATTTCTGGAGGATCTTCCGGCGAACAAGGTGGGAATCGTCAGGAAAAGGGAGCTGCGGAAGAAGACCCAGGAGATCATCGATATATTTGGCTTACCGATCAGGCCCGCGGACATCGTCGGGCGGCTGTCGGTAGCGCATCAGCAGATGGTCGAGATCATGAAGGCGTACAGGCGTGACTCGGACATCATCGCGTTTGACGAACCGACAGCGTGTCTGACGGACACAGAGGTAACGATACTGTTTCGATTGATCGGGCAGTTAAAGGAGCGCGGGAAGGTCATATTGTACGTATCGCACCGACTGGCTGAGATATTCCAGGTAACGGACGACATCGTGGTATTGAAAGACGGGCGGATGGTAAAGACGTTCAAGACGTCTGAGACAAACGAGAAGGAGCTTGTCCGGGCGATGGTTGGGCGCGACATTGGCGATACATACGCCAATTTGAAGCGTAACGACAAGATGGGCGAGGTTCTGCTTGAAGTGAACAATCTGGTGACGGACGCGATACACGATGTGAGTTTTGAGCTGCGCCGGGGCGAGGTACTGGGCTTTGCGGGTCTGGTGGGAGCCGGTCGAACGGAAGTGATGCGGGCGCTGTTTGGAGCGGATCCGATCATATCGGGCGAAGTGAAGCTGGAAGGCAAGAAGGTACACTTCAAGTCGCCGAAGGACGCGATAGAGCACGGTCTGGCGCTGTGTCCGGAGGACCGGAAGGACCAGGGGCTCATATTGGGGCGATCGATCAAGGACAATATCAGCATACCGGTCCTGTCGAAGGTAACGAAGGGCCTGTTTTTAGACGATAAGACAGAGAGCGAGCTGGCGTATGCCGCAGTAAAGAAATACTCGATAAAGACGCCGACGATAGAGAAGATCGTGTACGAGCTGTCGGGCGGCAACCAGCAGAAGGTCATACTTGGGCGATGGACGTCGGACAAGATGACGACGAAGATACTGATACTGGACGAGCCGACGAAGGGTATCGATGTCGGGACGAAGGCTGAGGTCTATCAGATGATATGCGACTTTGCCAAGCAGGGAATCGGGGTCATCTTCATCTCGTCGGAGCTGACGGAGGTCCTGAACGTCAGCGACAACATTATTGTCATGTATAACGGGCACATAACGGGCAAGGTCACGCGGCAGGAAGCAACCGAAGAGCGTGTTCTCGAACTCGCTATGCACGATTAGGAGGAGGAAGCCATATATGTTATTATGGGGTATTATTTATGTTGTTGCAGGCCTAGCCTCAACAATTTTGGGACTAATCCTTAACAGCAACCTGGAAGCGCAGCTTAACGCTTTAACAATGGGCTCCGGCAACCCGGGTACTATCTGGATTATTTTTGGTGTGGCCATATTTGTCATTGGCATTCTTTTCATATTAGCAAAGAAGTTCTTACCGTCCAAGCACATAACGCCGATTGAAAAGTTTATAGGCGGAAAAAACTTCATGCTGGTCATGGTTCTGATTGTTGTTATTCTCTTTTTCTACATTATTAAAAGTACGTTCCTTTCACCTGACAATATTAAGACGATCTTCGTCGCGTGCAGTACGTCGGGACTTATCGCCGTCGGTATGTCCTGTCTGCTGATCAGCGGCCAGATCGACCTGTCGGCAGGTGCGGCAGGTATGTTTAGCGGTCTCATTGTGGCCTACCTGCTTCAGGCCGGCGTGCCTTGGGTTCTGGCCGCGCTTATTACCATCATCGGCGCGGGCGTTCTTGGCCTTTTCAACGCGTTTCTCGCGAACGTGATGAACTTTATGGCGTTCATATCCACACTGGGTGTTATGACGATATTGCAGGGTCTGGGGCTTGTCATTACGAATGCGCAGACGATTGCCGTCAGTGACAAAGCGTTCTGGGGACTCGGGTCTACTGTTATTTTCGGGTTCTTCCCGCTTCCGTTTGTCATTATGGTGGCTGTCTATGTTATTTACGGTTTCATGCTTTACGGTACAAGATTCGGCAGAAGGATGTATATGTGCGGCGGCAACAGGAACGCGGCGCGCCTGGCGGGAATCAATCCCAAGAAAATTACAACCTTTCTGTTCATCAACAACAGTATGCTGGCGGCAGTCACAGGCATCATCTACACGGCGCGTATGCACGGCGCCGCGTCTACCAATGTCATAGGATCGGAAATGACGGGTATCACGGCGGCCGTCCTCGGCGGCGTCGGCTTCATGGGCGGTTCAGGCGGCATGCTTGGAGCCTTCATCGGTCTCCTCCTTCTCAACAGCTTTACGAGCGGCCTTGTTATTTCGGGACTTGACCCTTACTGGATGATCGTATCCCAAGGTGTGCTTCTCATTGCCGCTCTGTTGCTCGATTACTTCCGTGAGAAATCGAGAATCAAATCACTCAAAAAGGCTGCGGAGGCAGCTGCGGCGTAATACAAATGAACCACAAAAAACAGCGCGGCCATCAGGCCGCGCTGTTTTTAGGTTCACAGAGATAAGAGACCTAAGGTTTCCTATCTCTGTTTGCGATTCAGTTTTTCTCTTGTTCCGTCGGGTCTTTCGATATAAAGATTGTCCAGCGTACCCGCGAGCGAATCGCGAAAAGCCTGTACATACTCCTCGCGCAGCTCTTTTTGGAGCGCTTTCTCCTCCTCAGTCAGGCCACACGCGCGCGACTTACGCGCCAGCTCATTGATCTTGTCGATTTTGCACTGGTCCAATTCTCGATCCGCCCTTAAAATATGATGTTTCCGGGTGTCCTGGGATAAGGAATCGTGTCCCGGATGTTGCCGATACCTGTCAGGTATAGGATGAAACGCTCAAGCCCCACGCCGAAGCCTGAGTGCTTGACGGTTCCGAACCGGCGCAGATCGATATACCATTTCAGGGGCTCAAGCGGTATATTCAGCTCGTTCATCCGCCTGATAAGGTGATCGTATCGTTCTTCTCTCTGGGAGCCGCCGATCAGCTCACCGACACCGGGAACGAGCATGTCGCAGGCCGCTACCGTCTTCCCATCGTCGTTCATGCGCATATAAAATGCTTTGATGTCCTTGGGGTAATCGGTGATGAACACGGGCCCTTTGGCGACCTTCTCACAAATATATCGTTCATGTTCCGTCTTTAGGTCCGAACCCCATTCATATGGATATTTGAAATCCGCGTCGGCTTTCTTCAGGCATTCAATAGCTTCCGTATATGTCAGGACCTTGAAAGCGGATTCAACGACCGATTCCAGACGTGAAATTAATGTGTGGTCTTTATCGATAAGATCGTTGAAGAACTTCATTTCAGGTCCGGCCTGCTCGAGAACCGTTTTAATACAGTACCTGATAAGCCCTTCCATCACCGCCATATCGTCCTTCAGGTCTGCAAACGCAATTTCGGGCTCAATCATCCAGAATTCGCTGGCGTGCGTCGTCGTATTGGAGTTTTCGGCCCTGAAGGTTGGACCGAACGTATAAACGCGCCCATAAGCCAGTGCGAACGGCTCCACATGGAGTTGGCCTGAGACTGTCAGGCAGGCGTGCTTTCCGAAGAAGTCCTTGTCGTAGTCGCCGTCATTCCGCGTCGTCACCGTAAACACCTCGCCGGCGCCCTCTGCATCGTTGCCGGTGATGACAGGCGTGGTGATGTATAAGAAACCGTTTGAACGAAGGTAATCATGGATCGCGGTGCAGAGAATGCTGCGGATCCTGAAGAGTGCCGAAAAGGTGTTCGTTCGCGTTCTCAAATGCGGGATATCCCTTAAGAACTCGAGGGAGTGCCTCTTCTTCTGCATCGGAAAGTCGGAATCACAGTTGCCAAGAAGCGTTATTTCGCGAGCTGATATCTCAAAAGGCTGCTTTGCCTCAGGTGTCAGTTTAAAAACACCCCGAATCTCCAAGGAGCACCCGGTCAGGTATTTCGCCGCTTCTTTCAGGCTGGAATCCGTGTCCATATCATAGACGATCTGACAGCCGGAAAAGCAGGAGCCGTCGTTGAGCTCGATAAAGCCGATATGGCCATTGTCCCTGTTTGTCCGGACCCAGCCTCTGAGCAGGACGACCCTGCCGGCGGCATCTTTTTCATTTTGCATTTGATAAAGCGCTGAAATACGTGTGTGCTCGTTTTCAATCATCTTGTGTTCTCCTCCAAGCGTTCAGTCGGTTATATGCAGTATAAAATAATATACCCGAATAATCAACTTAAACATAACGAAGAGTCATAACGCCGGACAGCGGAATATCATGGAATGCAGACCACAGAACCTAAAAGCGAATCTGCGGCTGTCAGAAAGGATGATCATTTTGACTATTTACACCGTGAGGCGGGGTGACTCCCTGTACGCCATCGGCAATAAGTATGGCGTGACGGTGGACGCGCTGATTTACGATAATCAGATATCCAACCCCCTCCACCTTGTCGAAGGCCAGGCGCTGTTTATTCCCGTGACGCGCGTGTCGTACCGCGTCAGGTCTGGCGATAGTTTGTTTTCCATCGCCCGCAGCTACAATGTCAGCCAAGCCGCTTTGCTTGCGGCGAATCCGACGCTGACGAACCGTTCAAGACTATATCCGGGTCAGACCGTGATTATTCCATTCCCAAATGCTATGCTGGGAGATGCGGATGTCAACGGCTTCGCGCTCAGAGCCTCGGACACGACTTTACAAGCAACGCTGCCGTTTCTTACATATCTCAGCGTATTTTCCTGGGAGGCCGACAGAACCGGCGGTCTCAAACCCATCAGCGACACGGAGCAGATCGCCAGCGCGCGGGCCCAAAAGGTGGCGTCGCTCTTGTCCGTGACGAATCTGGAGCCCGGCGCCGGGTTTTCCGGCGACATAGCTCACGCGATATTGACGAATGAGACGGTACAGAACACGTTTATGACGAATCTGGCGGCGGCGCTCCGGCAGCGGAAATATTACGGCGTCATTTTTGACTTCGAATACATCTTCCCCTTTGACAGGGAGAGCTACAATCAGTTTTTGCGCCGCGCCGTCAGAGAGCTCCATGCCCAGGGCTATATCGTCATGACAGCCGTTGCGCCAAAGATTTCCGCAACCCAGGCGGGCACCTTATATGCCGCGCACGATTATCCCGCCCAAGGGGAAGTTGTCGACTTTGTCATCATTATGACCTACGAGTGGGGGTATCTATACGGCCCCGCCATGGCCGTCGCCCCCATCGACCAGGTCCGCCGCGTATTGGACTATGCGGTATCCGTC
>CAZJCH010000169.1:1343-5853 GCA_964544005.1 uncultured Papillibacter sp. | reverse complement strand
GCCGAGGGTGTAAAACGGCAGCGACCCGAGGTGTCTAACGCGCCCGCCGTACGCAGATATGGAGAGTTATAGAAACATTATCATTGATTCATTGATGCAGAATACTAAATTCAGTAGTGTTGAAACAAGCATGGTAATGGGAATTGAAAAACGGTCTGTTAATGTGCCCATTGAAGAGGTTGAGTAGTTTTATACAAATAAACACAAATAAATTACGAATAGGAGAATGAATATAATAATGAAAGAATTAAACCAGGAACATATAAAAGCGATTTTACCCTTAATTAATCAAGGGCCTTATTTCAAACTTTTATCAATGGAAGTTTGTGAGCTAAGATCGGGATTTTGCAGAGTTGAAGTCACTTTGAATAAAAATCATCTCAACCCTTTTGGCGGAGTTCATGGTGGAGTATACGCTTCTATAATAGATACTGCAGCTTACTGGGCTGTTTATTGTGAATTGGAAGAGAATGCAGGATTAATCTCAATTGACCTTAAGGTAGACAATTTAGCTGCTGTTAAAGAAGGTAAGTTAGTGGTTGAAGGAAAGCAAATAAAGATCGGAAGAAATATTTGTTTATCCGAAGCAACCGTCATGGATACTAATGGTAAAATCCTGGCATATGGTACGTCTAAGCAGATGATAACTCAAGGAAAACAATCGATAAATCAAGCTATAAGTGCCATGGGATATCATTCTTTGCCTCCTAAATTTCATAACTAATCGATTAGCTATCAATAATATGCAATCCAGCAATATTAATACTTTGGGTGCTTAACAAAAATGGTGTTATTAGGTCACGTGACACCTCAAAACCTCATCACCCCAGGGGTATTAGTCGACTGGGTTGAAAATCTCTGTCAAGCCTTATTATATCATATTGCGCGCGTTACACGACAACAGTCCCGAAAACAATATAAAAGCGCCCCGGCCAAAAATATGGCTGGGGCGATACTTATTGCGGACGCCTGAAGGATGCCGCCTCCGTATAGGAACATGTTCAGCGAATAAAGTCCTCAAGGTATTTTCTTCGGCTTGGCCTGCTGAGTTTTCGCAACGCTATGCCCTCAATCTGGCGAATACGCTCACGGGTAAGACTATACATCCGGCCAACCTCTTCCAGGGTATAAGTTCTCTCTCTGTTAAAGCCGAAGCGCAGCTCCAATATATTGCGCTCTCTTTCACTCAGGACGGCAAGCTGCTGATCCAAGGCGTTCCGCATGGAGGCGCTGACCGCGCGTTCCTCGGGAGAAGGCGAATTGCAGTCCTCAATGAAATCTCCGAAAACGCTGGTTTCATCATTGGTTAAAGGTGTTTCCAGAGATATGGGGTGGGACGCAATCCGCAATGACATCTCTACCGTTTCTTTTCTGAGTTTCAATAATTCTGCCAGCTTGTCAGTATCCGCCTGAACACCCTCTTCCTGCTCAAGATGATAAACGGCCTGTGTAACCCTTCGGACAGCTTCTCCCATGTGAACGGGCAGGCGAATGGTGCGATCCTGGTCGGAGATGCTTCGGTTTATTGCCTGACGTATCCACCAGGTGGCGAATGTTGAAAAACGGCATCCAACCCTGTAGTCATATCGCTCCACTGCATTCATTAACCCAAGATTGCCTTCCTGAATCAAATCAAGGAAAGTCAGGCTGTGTGTGTATTTGTACCTCTTGGCAATTCGGACAACCAGGCGGAGGTTTGAGCGGATCATAAGCTCGCGTGCTTCCTGATCGCCCGACTCAATTTTTTTCGCTAATTCAATTTCCTGCCGGGCTGTAAGCAGAGGCGTTTCGCCGGCCGCGGCCAGATACAGCTTCACCGAATCCACATAATCACGGCTGTCCTTATCAAAAACAGCGCCGGTTATCTGTGTATAAGCCTTCGATTCTAAACTTGAGGTTTCCACAACTCACATATCCTTTCTTTATCCCATACGTTCTAATTGGTCATGCGCTCGTGGATTGTTTTTCCTCTTGTACCGCAGACTTTCTGCTCCCAACAATTGACACCACCAAGTCTTCGGGTTCAGCCAGAAGCTCAATGTCCTCATTTTTGTAAATGTCAAGGTCTTTGATTTTCACATATGTATCCAGCGGCATACCCTCAAGGTCGATCTCTATTTCTTCCACGAGATTTGAAGGGAGTGCTCTGTACGGTATTTCAAACAAGCGCTGCTGAACGGAATTGGATACCTTTTCCCTGTTCAGCAGCACGACTCGCGCCGCGCTTGTTACTATTTTACTGCTCACCAGGGACTGAAAGCTTAGGTGTTCGATTTGATCGCTCAATGGTTTTCGGCCAATCTCCTTTATCATAACAGAGTGTTTCCTGTTTTCGACAGATAAGGTCAATTTATTGCCCGCGGTTTTTGATCTCAACAATTGCCTCGCTTCATTCTGATTAATCTGTATCAGCAGCGGCTCTTTAAGATCACCGCCATAAATATTCCCGGGAATCAGCCCCGATTTTTTCAGCTGCTTGGCGCTCATACTCGTATTCCGCTTTTCTGCATGAAAAATACTCATCTTATATCCCTCCGAAAATGAATTTTTTACAAGCAATCTAAAAAAGAAAGAAGGGCTTTCCATATCAGTGCCCCACGGCAACAATACCAAAAGCCCTTCTTTTTAAGACGGTTCTTTTTTATATTTACTTGTATATTGTAATTATAACACGTTCAGACTGAAAAAGCAAATTTGTATACACGATCGTCTTATTTAACGAGTGCCGTTCTATTTTTTGTACGCATCAGCTAATCCTCTTTTTGTCTTGCAATTGGTGTTCCATAAAGCGGTTGAGCAGGTAGGTGTTGATAGTGTCATTGCATTCTTGAATCTCCATGCACCCTAAATCTGAATAATCGACAGAACACTCGCCGCAGATATCGCCTCCAACAAGCTCTTTCTTTTCGAATATCAAATCAAAGAAGGCTTTTATCATATCGCGACGCATGGTGCCCTGATCCCAGTTGGTGTGGGCGGTAGCCGTATCAAAAACATCCTTGTCAATTGACACATATACCGGATAGCGGCATAATCTATCGAAATCCGACAACCAGTCATATGAATGGAGCTTGTCTTCAGTAAAGTAATAGAGCTTCTTTGTCGAAATTAAGGTGACGCTTGGTATATACTCCTTGGATATGCCACATATGAAGACCTGTTTCAAGTTCTGACAGTCACGAACGGTAGCCGACACCCAATTGCCACAGGACAGCAAACTGTCGGATAGGCCTGCCTGCATATCGCTATGATAGTCAAATAAGACAAGGGAGAAAGGCTGTTTAATCTGTTGCAGAAGAAAATATGTCAGATAATGATAATTACCTGAGCCCAGGAACGTAAGGGCCGGCATGCGTACCTTTGCACAGTCTTTTTTTAACTCTTTGTGTGCTTCAATTGAACAATAACCGTTGACCCCATGCGATATATCCAGACCAAGAGTCTTTATATGATTCCTGTAATACTGATGCCATGACTGTAATATATAGATATCTTCAAAATCGATTTTGTGGATTTCCATGCTGCCATTCCTCCTGGCGGTTGTTCTCAATCAAATGAAAGAAGGGCTTTCCATATCAATGCCGCGCGGCAGTAATACTAAAAGCCCTTCTTATAAAGACGGTTCTTTTTTATACTTAATTTTACTACGCAATTATACCACGTTCAGACTGAAAAAGCAAATTTGTATACACGATCAATCGTATGTGTTAGTACGCGCTTACCCGCAGCCACTGCCCTTATGATGATTTCTTCAGTGCGCCGGTAAACGAGATTGGGTTGTTTGTGCAACCCAGCGCGGCGTCGAGTTTATGTTGGAGCTTTTCTGTGATGCCAACAATCGGCAGCCTTGTTTCGGGTGAATCGATGAGGGCCATTTTATAGAGGCAATGCTTGAGCGGCGCCGGGTTGGGTTCTTCGAACAGCAGGGGGATCATTTTCGAAAGGGTCTTCCATGCGGACAGCGCACCCTTGTGGTCATTGGCCTGTATTTTGTTGTAGACAGCTATGAAATCAGCGGTCCGGAGATGCGCCGACGCGAGAATCCCGCCCGAGCCGCCGAGCAGTAGCGTCGTATAGAAGAGGATATCCTCGCCTGTCATAATGGAGAAACCGGGCGGCGGATCCTGAAGGAGCACCATCGTCTGCTTGATGTCCCCGCAGGAATCCTTTAAACCGACGATGTTTTTTATTTCGGCAAGTCTGTGTATTGTTTCATTTTCTATGTTTCTGCCTGTTCTGTATGGAATATTATAAACTATGATATCCAGGTCGGTGGATTCGGCGATGCTCCGGAAGTGCTCAAAAATGCCCCGTTGGTCCGGCCTGTTGTAATAAGGACTGACGGACAGGATACCGGCGGGGTTATACTTTTCAATAGTTTTCAAACGCTTTATCATTTTTTTCGTATAGTTCCCGCCCGCGCCGATAATGACGGGGAGCCTGCCGTCGACATATTCCATCGTCTTTTCGATGATTTTTTCGAATTCGTCTTCCTCGATGACGGGGCTTT
>CAZJCH010000169.1:0-1333 GCA_964544005.1 uncultured Papillibacter sp. | reverse complement strand
GGACGGTAGACGGTGGACGGTAGACAGTAGACGGTAGACAGTAGACGGTAGACAGTAGACGGTAGACGGTAGACAGTAGACGGAAGTTCAGAAGATAAGAAGCTGAGAACTTTTGTCAGCGGAATAATGCCGTTTATCTTTTTCTCAATATAGTACTCAATCAGCTTCTTATAGGACTTATAGTCAACTTCGTCATTTTTAAACGGTGTGATGACAGGCAGCCAGACGCCTTCAATCTGCATAATATCCCTCCTGATACATATGGTCTGATAGCATTATATTAAAAAATAATACATTGTTTACATATAATCATGCTCAATATATTGCAAATTGTGCTCTGTTGCTGTATATAAAATGTGGAGGGAAGCATTTATGGAAAGCGCAGACGTTGAATCAAGGAAGAAGAGGGGCTATCTCAACGAGGATTTCAGGTTTTTTCATATCAGGGATAAGCGGGATCTGGAATTTGAGTTTCACTATCATGATTTCAATAAGATCATCATTTTCCTGTCGGGGGCCGTGACATACCGTATTGAGGGAAAGGTCTACAGGCTCAGGCCCTGGGACTTTCTGTTCGTCAGCCAGGGCGAGCTGCACCAGGCTGTCGTTTCACGTGAAGATACATATGAAAGAATTGTCATCTGGGTCAATTCAAAATTTTTGACAGAGCACAGCGCGGACAGCAATCTGCTGAAATGCTTTGACGTTTCGTCCGATACCAGGAATAATTTACTGCGCCTTGACGATGCGTCTGTCCGCGGGGTTAAGCCCACAATCTTCTCTCTTGAGAAATCCATGAAAGACGAGGGCTTCGGCGCCAGGCTGCTCCAGAATTCCTTATTCCTTCAGCTGATGATTTACTTGAACAGGCTTTTTCTCGGCTATAGCCTCGACGCTTCGGAAACTGATATAGACTACGATGAAGGAATCGGAAAAATCCTCGATTACATCAACTCGAATCTTGAGAAAGAACTGTCGATCGATCATTTGTCGACGATATTTTTTATCAGCAAGTATTACCTCATGCACAGGTTCAAAAAGCAGACCGGTTACACGGTCCACCATTACATCCAAAAGAAAAGACTTATCAAATCTGCCCAGCTCATAAAAAAAGGCGCGCAAGTCATAGATACCTGCACGCTCTGCGGTTTCGGCGATTATTCAAATTTCGAAAGAGCCTTCCGGAAGGAATTCGGCTTATCTCCGAAGAATTATTATAAGGTATTTCTTAACTCCTGAGCTTTGTATTGCCCTGCAAATAATGAAATGTGAGGTTCAATATGAAAAGAATAGCCGCCGCGCTCTGCCTGATTCTGATTTTATCTTTTCAGGC